>JBAXFO010000309.1:0-5999 GCA_037139885.1 Planctomycetota bacterium | reverse complement strand
CTCGCTGAAGAGCCGGCTTGGCACGACGTCCTTGCTCGGGGCCGTGTCATTGCCTGCTTCACGTCGCGCGGATCGACAAATGTGTGAACTGCGGGGAAGCGCTCGACTGGATCCATTATCTTGTCGCCATCACTTCCGCTAGAGTCGTCGCAAGGGCGGAAAGTTTGACGGGCTTTCCCACCACGCGAGTGATCCCCTGTTGAGGCTCAATTCTCGTGGAAAGGTGTCCCAGGTCGCCGGTCAAGAGTACGACGGGCGTTCCAGGGGAACGTTGAAAGATGGTGCGCGCCACTTCCTCGCCGTTTATGCCGGGGAGGCTGAAGTCCGTCATCACCAAATCGAAGGGCTCCTCGTTAAAGAATCTCAATCCCTCTTCTCCGTCGGCAGCCATGCGCGGGCGATATCCGAAGGTTGTCAGCGCCGTTTCCAGAAACGAACGGACGGCGCCCTCGTCTTCAATGACGAGTAAGCGCATTCCTTGAGAACTGGGCGCGGCCGGCGGCGGTGGACTGTTGTTGCGCCTGACCGCGGACGCAGGGCTCGCCGCGGGCAGGCGCACGGTGAACGTTGAGCCGGCGCCGACTGTCGACTGGACCGAGATCTCGCCGCCGTGCCGCTGAATCATGGAAAACGAAATGCTCAGACCCAGGCCGGTGCCGAGTTTGCCTTTTGTCGTGAAGAGCGGCTCGAAGAGGCGATGCTGGGTATGTTCGCTCATGCCCGCGCCGGTGTCCCGGACGGCGACAAAGACGCCTGCCGGGTTGCTCCATGTCCGGACGGTGATGTGCCCGCCCTGAGGCATGGCGTCGACGGCGTTGAATATCAAGTTCAACAGAACTTCTCGCAATTCCCCGGGGTTGCCGTTGATTGTTGCCGCGGCGGTTGTCTCGACGGTCAGACCGATGGATCGTTGGAGAGCATTTTGTGACTTCTCCCATTTGGGTCGGCTTAGCTCGATGGCATGGCCGACCAACTCGTCGACGTCGACCCGCTCGAAGCCAATTTCTTCTTGCTGCGGTCGTGCAAACGCCAGGACACGCTGCACAGTCTGGGCCGCGTCCAGAGCGCCGGAGCGGCTGGCCTCCAGATGACGCCGGATGTTCGGCGGCAGCGTTGGGTCGGCAATCGCGATCTCAAGAAAGCCAAGGACGCTGCACAGAGAGTTGTTGAAGTTGTGGGCGACGCCGGACGCCAGTTCGCCGAGGGCTCTCATCTTTTCCGTCTGGACCAGCTTGTCCTGCGTGGCGCGCAATTGAGCGTAAGCCGTACGCAATCGCGACACGAGCTGGCAGTTGGAGATCGCCGGGCCAAGCAGATCGGCGACCAGGTAGATCGTCTGCACGTGATCGTTGGTGAAGCTCGCGACGCTCGTCGAAACGATCTGCAAAATCCCGACAGTTCGATTGCCGGCTCGGAGCGGCGCCGCGAATAGAAACGACGCCCCGCGCTGGGCCAGTTGTTCGCACAGGGGACTGCTCGTCGCCCGCGGTTGGCGCAAGTCGGCGAAGAACGCGGGTTCACCGTTCAGGCATGGGCCATAGGGGGTCTCCTCGACAGCGAACCGCCGACCTCCTTGCAACGCCAATTTGGCCGAACGTGCAGCAAAATTGCTCTTGCTGTCCGCCAGCACCAGAAAGGACGGCGCGACTTGGCGGGCATCCGGCACATCGCTGCCGATCGTCGCGATTTCCGATTGCGGCTCCACTTCGACCAGCAAGACCGAATGGACTTGCAAGGGAAAGTACCGTTCCAGTTCGGCGAGCGACCGGGCGATGAGCACAGACAAATCAAGTTCGTTGCTGCCCACCTGGGCCACCTGGTTCAGCACGCGCAGCTTGGTCAAGAGATGATTGTCGAGTTCAGGGCTCTCTTGCTCCATCCAGCTTTGAAACGACTTCAATGTCGCTTCTTCCTCGGGTCCAAACGAACCCCGATCGACTGAGCGAACAAAATACGCGACGCATTTCGATCCCTCGGTTGACGCGAGGGACAAGGCCGCTATCGAGTCGCCTGGCCCTGGCGCCGTCTCGTCGCCGAACGGCAAAAAGGAAATGCCGTGACGCCGGAGAACGAACGTCAGAAATGGCGTCGGCTGCGACCGTTCATTTTGAGGTAAGTTGCTCCCTCCGCCGAACGCGTTGTAGGTCGTGTGTTCGAGCAATTCCCCGTCGACCGAAACGCGCGCCAAGCCGCCCCAGTCCGCGCTGATCATTGTGCAGACTAGCTTCAAGATCCGTTCGGCCCGGCTCAGCGTTGGCAGTTGGGGCGGCGGCGAACTTGACAAGAAACCGGCGGACCAAACGATTTCGGCATCTTCCGACGGCAAGGGCCCAGGCCCATTCTTGGAGACAAATGGCTGATTCATCTAAACACCTTCGTTGAAGCAACCCCGTGAATTCTTCGCAGAAGCTCTTCTCTCCCGGAGTACCGGGGAGAGGGAGCCGGAACAGATAACGACTTGGCCAGGAACCTAGAGCATCGGCGCCGCCAAAGACGGCGGCGATTGCAGGGAGCTCGACTCGACGCGCAGAGCCCCATCAATCGCCTTGCGAAGCGATTCGCCGACGCCGCGCTGGCGAATGATGAAGATCTTTTCCCGCGAGCGGAAAAAAGCGTCCACGACTTGCTTGTCCCATTGTGTGCCGGCGCCTTCCTTCAAGATCTCGCCGGCCCGCTCGTGAGTCATGGCGACGCGGTAGGGACGCGTCGTGGTCATCGCGTCGTAAGCATCAGCCACCGCGAGGATGCGGGCGACAAGGGGAATGGCGTCCCCCTTCAATCCTTCGGGATACCCCGCTCCGTCAACGCGCTCGTGGTGATAGAGAATCGCCGGAAAAAGGTGCCGGATTGGGTGCAAGTCGGCCACGATGGAATGGCCGATGATCACATGCTGACGCAGATGGTCAACTTCTTCCGGAGTCAGTGGGCCCTTTTTGCACAGAACGGAATCCCGGACGCCGATCTTGCCGATGTCGTGCATCAGGCCGCCCAGGTAGAGATCGTTCAGTTCGTCGTCTGAAAGGTTGAGGGCTCGTCCCAATTCGATGGCGATGCGACCGACTCGCTCGCTATGGCCGAAGGTGTATGCGTCCTTCGCGTCGATGGCGCTGGTCAGCGAGCGTGTCATGCCCACCAGCAACTCCTTGAGGTCGTGATATTTGAGAGAGACGCCGGTGTGCAATCCGAACAAGCCGGCGAAAGTGGTGAAAGCCAGGGCATCCCCGCGGCGCAGGGCCCCTTCGAGTGGCATTGCGGCAGGCGTTGACTGATCGGCTTGCGATTTCGCGTTACCTTGAACCTTGTTCATCGCGATCATAAGGCCGCTGACGCCGTGATCGTGCACCATGAGAGCAACCAGATTGTGGATCTGCGGAAAGCAAGCGCCCCAACTTGTCCCCTTGAGATCGTTCACGAGGAGGACGCCCGATTTTTCCAAATCCGGGCTCTTATAGAGCCGATGCGCCAGTTGCCGCACATCGAAACTCGATAGCAGCGACTCGCCGCCGACGATGACGTCCTTGTCGGTCGTTTGCGGCACCCAGAACACCGCTTTGACGCGCAACAGCTCGGCGGCGGCGGTGAGGATGCGTTTTTGATGCTTCGCGGAATCCTTGTGGATGCGCAGGCGGCGCGTGAGTTTCTCCAGCGTCACGAGCGCTTCCCAGGCGAGTTTGCTCGACCCTTCGTGTTCTACCCCATGGCGATGTTTGACAGGGAGCGAGGTCGTTAGATTGATTCGCTCGCAAACCAAGCGTGCCCATTTCTGCATGCGGGCTTGCTCGTGAATTTCTTCAGCCTTGCTTCGTGCGAATCCCACAATGGAGCCGACAGCCACGAGGATCGGAACCTCGTGTCCGCCGAGCGGGAGTGCGAGTTCGAAACCCTGGGTCGTCAGCGCGACCTGGGCCTGGCGTTCGGCGGCCCACTGTTTGATCCGTGCGGAATCGCTCGCGGGATTCTTGCCGACTTCGGGATCTCGTTCGCCGATCGCGTCTCCGGTCATCGCGTCGTAAAACGCGAAGGCGACGCCGAATTCCTCGCGGAGGATGATCGCCAGGGAGAGGGTTTGCTTCAGAAGCGATTCGCTCTTGGGAATGATTTCTGTCATTTCGGGCAGCATATTGGCGCTCTTTCCGAGTTCAATTCGAGCTTGGGTTCAATTCGATTTTCGATTGGCGAGCCACGGAGTCGTCCTTGGCCCGGAGAATATTTTGCCAGATCGCGTCATGGGCCCGCGCGCCGGCCAGGTCGGGATCGTTGTCGGCCTTGTCGATGCCGACGCCCTGGGCGAACGCCCTTTCCAGAAAATCCTGAGCCTGGCTCGCCAACTTTGGATCCGATCGCTGTTGCGAAGCCAGGGACGCGACGCAGGCGGCCGCATACAACGAGGCGCCGCTGCTGGGTTCGCGAGCCAGGCACCAGTTGATGTCCTCGCCGGCGCCCGCAAGAGCGCCGCTGCGGGCGCGCTGCACCGCCCGATAGCGATGGGCTTCGACAAACTGCGGAGACGCCACGATCGCGCGATCGAAAAAGTCGAGGGCGGAGACGGCGGCGCCTTTGGCCATCGCCAACATCGCCAGCCCATAAAACGCCTGGGCGTTTTGCGGGTCGTCGCAAAGAACCTCGTCGAAGGCCCGAAGCGCATCGGCCGGCAGACGGGACGCCACCGCGAAGCCGTACGCCCAACGTATCTGGGAACGCGGCGCCGCCGGCATCGCGTCGGCGAGGGCGAACGCTCGCTCGAAGGCGACATCGGCTTCCACATGCCTCATCAGCGCTTCGAGGGCGATGCCGCGGCCCGCGTGCAGCGAGGCGTTGACGTCGTCTTGCAGCAGGGCCCGGTCCAATTCGATGAGGGCCGCGGAGTAACGTTTCAGCTCCAGGCACGCCAGTCCGAGATTCACGCGGGCGGCAACCAGGGTGGGGTCGCATTCGACGGACCGCGTGTAACTGACGACGGCTTCGGGCAGCTTGCCGCTCTGGGCTTGTACGTAGCCGAGGTTGAAATGTCCCCAGGCGAATTCGGGCAACAAGCCGGTGCAGCGACCGAAATCGCCGGCGGCCATGACGAGTTCGCCGAGCTCCGTATAGCAGATGCCACGCTGCAGCCACGACCAATAGTGACGGCTGTCAAGAAGCAAAGCCTTGTCGAGTTCCGCGATCGCACGGCGATGATCCTGGGGACCGCCGGCGCGAGCAAAGACGGTGGCGAGCTGGTAATGTTCGCGGGCGCTGGCGACGGGGATGTCGTCCGCGCGACGCCGGGCGTTTTTCGCGTTCACCGGTTCGTCGAGAGCATCAAAGTAACGGGCGCGATCGAGCCAGAGAGCACGCGACGACTTCAACTCCCGACCGCTCCCGTGTATCGTTTCGGCCCGGTCGAGCAGAGCAAGCGCTTCACGCAGGACGGACGGATCGGCCGGGGCGCGGCGTACTCGTGCGGCGGCCAAAAGCATCAAGAGTTCGCGCGTATCCTCCGCAAGCATGCGGCTTTCATCCGGCGGCATACGGCGCCAGTCCGCGGGCTCGCGCCATGTCTCTCCGGAGAGTGCGTCGTAAAGCTCAAGCGTCTCCTCGCAGACTTTCGTACCCTGACTCAGATGGTTCTGCGGCCCCACCGTGGTGTTCACCAGGCACAAGGCTTGCATCGTCCCGGCCTTAAAATCGCGCTTACGCTGTTTTCCCTGTTCGATGGCGAGTTCGACCTGCGTGCCGTCCAGATGCTGCTTGACCATCGCCAGGGCGCCCCCGGTGACGGAGAGCAACAATCCGGCGACCAAGGCCACCGTTCCGGCATATGTCAATCGCGGGTGGCGGCGCCGCCACTTGGCGAGGCGCTCAATCCGGCTCAGCTCCGGAGCGTACTGAAGCGGCTCGTCGTCGAGAAAGCGCCGCAGGTCTTCCGCCAGATGCTCGGCTTCCTGGTAGCGGTCGTCCGCATTCGGAGCGAGGCATTTTCGCAAGATGCTCTCGAAGCTCCACGGTGCGTCGGGCCGGTG
>JBAXFO010000308.1:0-6013 GCA_037139885.1 Planctomycetota bacterium | reverse complement strand
GGTGATCACCTGCGCGGCTGGTTTTCCCACCACCGTCACGCCGATCCTGCAGAACGGCTGCATCCCCGTCTTCCTCGACAACGATCCCGTCACCGGCAACCTGCGGGTCGATCAGCTGGAGCAGGCCTATGTGCCCGGCCGCACCAAGGCGGTGATCAGCTCCGCCAGCTACACCTATCCCCTCACCGATCAGCTCAACCTCACCGGCTCCTTCGGCTACAAAGCAGGACCGGGCTACGACATGGCTACCGGCTTGGGATCCATCGACGCCAACGCCTTGGTCACAGGCTGGAATAAGGCCACCAAGGGCGTCTTGCTCACCCTTCTGGCCGATCCCGGCAGCCGCACGTTAAATGATTCGGTCCAGTTGACCGCGACCGTGATCTCCGCCGACGGCATTCCGCAGATCGCCGCCATCATGGGCAACTGCGTCGCGGGGGGCGGCTATCTCCCGGTTCTGTGCGACACGCTCTTGATGACGGAGGGGAGCGGTCTTTATCTCGCCGGGCCCGCGCTCGTGAAGGCGGCGATCGGGCAGACCGTGAGCCATGAAGATCTCGGCGGCGCCGCCATGCACGCCGCCATCAGCGGCACCATTGATTTTCGCGAAGCCAACGACCCGGCATGTCTCGAACGCTTACGGCGTCTCGTCGATACGCTCCCCGCCGATCAACCGCATGTGCGTTTCGATCTTGCCAGCGCCCAACCCACGAACGAAATTCTGAAGGCGGCGGGTCTCAACCCGGCAAGCAAGCCCTCCGCATCGCGGCCCGAATATGAAGTCCGCGACGTGCTCGCCTGCGTGCTCGATGCCGCGCCGTTCGACGAGTATAAGGCTGAATACGGAAAATCTCTCGTCTGCGGTTTCGGCCGACTCGGCGGCGTCGCGGTCGGCGTCGTCGCGAATCAGCGGAAACGTTCGAAGCCGGCGGTGGGCCCCGTGCAGATCGGCGGCGTCATTTATGCCGACGCGGCCGACAAGGCGGCCCGATTCATCATGGATTGCAATCAAAGCCGAACGCCGATTCTGTTCTTTCAAGACGTGAGCGGTTTCATGGTCGGCCGCGACTCGGAACACGAAGGCGTCATTCGCTCCGGCGCCAAACTCGTGAACGCGATCAGCAACAGCGTCGTGCCGAAGATCACGGTCATCCTCGGCGGTTCGTTCGGCGCGGGAAACTACGCCCTGTGCGGCAAAGCGTTCGATCCGCGTTTCATCTTCGCCTGGCCCAACGCGAAGTACGCCGTCATGGGGGGCGAGGCGGCCGCCAGCACGCTGCTCGACATCACCGTCTCCGCTCTCAAACGCACCGGCCATGAACCGGAAGCCAACGAACTCACCGACCTGCGCGACAAGGTCCGCGCCAGCTACGAACAACAAACCGACGTCCGCTACGCCGCCGCCCGCATGTGGGTCGACGCGATCATCGAGCCCGAAGCGACGCGGCAGGTTTTGTTGGAAGCGTTAGCCGTGTCGCTGCGCTACGACGATGGGCGAGCGTTCAAGGCTGGGGTGTTTCAGGTTTGATGCCCTCAAGCCCTGGGATGGTTCGTCGCGAGAAGAATGCGATCCCTACAGAAATCTGCCGACAGAACGCATGTAACCCAAGCCGGCCTCTTGGGGGCCGAAGAAACCGACGATGGCACACATTTGAACGGCCCCCAAGAGGCCGGCTTGGGTTACGCACGACGGTCTACGGAGTTCTATTCGGAGCGGCGTCACTGCCCTCAAACTCTCGCTGTGCGCAATTCGACAGACAGCTTAAAAAGCTCGATCCGCGCAGCAAAACGGGACGAGCGAAAGATCGCTCGTCCCGCGTCGTTGTCGGAACGTTTAGATCAATTCGCTGATCGGCTCGCGATCTTCGAGGATGTACATCGGACGGCCGCCGCCGTTGGGGAAGGTTTGGCTCGGGTCGATGCCGAGGGTGTGGTAAACGGTGCTGAGCACTTGCGGCATCGAGACGCGGCGATCGCGGGGGTATTCGCCGCGACTGCTCGAGGAACCGATGGCCTGGCCCATCTTCAGACCGCCGCCTGCGAGGAACACCGACATGACCGGGCCCCAGTGATCGCGGCCGCCCTGGCTGTTGTTGATGCGGGGCGTGCGGCCGAATTCGCCGCAGCAGATCGTGACAACGTCGTTTTCCATGCCGCGGTCGTGCAAATCTTCGACCAGGTTGGCGATGCCGCGATCGAGTTCGGGGAGCTGGCGACGCAGCGTCGTGAAGTTGTCGGAGTGCGTATCCCAGCCGCCATAACCGAGCGTGACCACGCCGACGCCCGCTTCGACGAGACGGCGGGCGGTGAGGAACTGTTCGACGCCGCGATAACGATCGCGGGTGCGGGGTTCTTCAAGGGTGAGGTCGAGAGCCCGGCGAACGTTGCCGGAGGAGACCATGTCGAACGCGCGGGTGGTGAACGTGTCCATGCCGCGCATCGTGCCGGTCGCGTCGATGTCGCGACGCACGGAATCGAACGACGACAGCAAGCCGCGACGATCGCCCGTGCGATCGGACGTGACGCCCGAGGCGAGACGAAGATTGTCGAGCCCAGCGCCCGACGGGGCGAAGGCGCGATGAGCGATGCCGAGGAAGCCCGGTTCGCTGCCGATCGACATACCGCGGAGGCTGACGAAGGGGGGCGTGTCGCCGCTGTTGCCGCGAATTCGGCTCACGACCGACCCGACCGAGGGCGATTGGCGGGTGCGATTGACGTTTTCGGAAAAGCCGGTCATGACGAGGCTGTCGCTGTGTTCATCGACCGAGGCGACGGAGCGAACGACGGCCATCTTGTCGAACATGCGCGCCTGGCGCGGCATGTGTTCGCTGATCTGGATGCCGGGGACGCTGGTGGCGATCGGATTGAATTCGCCGCGATATTCGACGGGGGCCTCGGGCTTGAGGTCGTACATATCCATGTGCGACGGGCCGCCGGAGAGATAGATGAGGATGGCGGATTTCCGCGGCGCGGCAGCGAGGCTACCGGCGGGATTGGCGGCGGCCCGCAGACGCAGCATATCCGCGAGGGTCAGGCCCGCGCCGAGCGCTCCGATTTGCAGAAAGGAGCGACGCGAAACGCCATCGCAATACGAGTTTCGATTGCCTTGGAAAGTCAACATGGTTCGCAGCTCCCAAGAAACATGACGATGGGAATGAGTCCGCGATCATGCGAGATCTTGGACACACGAGCGAGGAAAAACAGTTTGCTTTTCGAACAACTCGGGCGAAGGAGTGAACGTAGGGAGGCACGGACGGTAGACAACATGGATTCTTCCATTTGTTCCGGAAAATGCAAGGGAGAATTGAACGAGCGTGAAATTTTTCCGCAATGGGCTCGGCGGCGAAGGCGAAGTTTGGCGGTTAGGGCAACGAATCCGAACCGTTTTCGCGCAGCCGCGAGTTTCGGAATTCTTTGGAGAACGGGCCTTTTTAGGATTTCCACTCGACCGCTGGCTTCCCCTTCTTCACTTCGCCGATCGCAAATGTGGGAATGCCGTGATCGTCAATGAGGCGTTGTTGAACTTTGTCAGCTGCGGCTGGATCGACGATGACGACGAAGCCGATGCCCATGTTGAAGACGGTGAACATTTCGTCGTCGTCGATGCCGCCGTTCTTTTGCAGCCAGTTGAAAACGGGGGGCAGCGGCCAACTCTCCTTACGGAGAACCGCCTTCTTCCCCTTGGGCAGAACCCGCGGCACATTCCCCGGGAGGCCTTCGCCGGTGATGTGCGCCAGGCCGTGAATCAGGCCCTTCTTGCCGAAGCGGTCGAGTAGGGCGTGGATCGCCTTGACGTAAATCCGCGTCGGCGTCAGCAACTCTTCGCCAACGGTGGTGCCGAGTTCTTCGACGTGATCGGTCGCTTTCAATTGCAGATGATCGAACGCGACTTTGCGAGCCAGGCTGTAGCCGTTGGAATGCAGGCCGCTGCTGGCCAGGCCGAGAATGACATCGCCGACTTCGACAGCCCGGCCATCGACGATGCGCTCGCGTTCCACGACGCCCGCACAGAAGCCGGCCATGTCGTAGTCGCCGGGTTTGTAGAAATCGGGGAGAATCGCCGTCTCGCCGCCGACGAGGCTGCAGCCGGCTTCGAGGCAACCATCGCTGATGCCTTTGACCAGATCGCGAATGAGCGCCGGGTCGTCTTTGGGCAGGGCGATGTAATCGAGGAAGGTGAGCGGTTCGGCGCCGGTGCAGAGAGCGTCGTTCACGGACATGGCGACGAGATCGATGCCGACCGTGTCGTGCTTGCCCATCATGCAGGCGACTTTGAGCTTGGTGCCCACGCCGTCGGTGCACGTCACCAAGATCGGATCGCGGTATTTCTTCTTGCCGATGCCGAGATCGAACAGGCTGGCGAAACCGCCGAAGCCGTCGAGCACGCCCGAGGAATGAGTTCGCTTCAGGAAGGGAACGATGCCGGCGAGGGCCTGTTCGTAGAGTTCGAGATCGAGGCCCGCGTCGCGATAAGTCAGTTTTGCCATGGAGGCATTGTAGGAATCTCGTGGCGACACGTTAATAGACGCGTCGCCACGAAGGCCGACGCCATGAGAACCTACGCCGCCTGGGCTTCGGGGACCGGTTGTTCGAGGAGATACCACAGGTCCGTGCCCAGAGCCTTCAAGATCGGGGCGAGCGAACTGTTGATGATCTGATTGCGCGAAAGGCGGTCCCAGATCAGCGACAGTTGATTCCACAACACGCGCACGCGGAACGAGTTCTTGCCCTGGCGTTCGATCGTAATGCCGAAGCGGCTCGGCGGCGCCCCCTCGAGCGTCACATTCTCCGGCAAACGCCAGACGCTGTCGGCCAGGCCGGGAAATTCGATGTCCCAGCGGAGCAACATCGCCGAAAGATGCGGCTCGACGCTTTCATCGAAGAAGCAACGCAGGATCTCGACTCGGGGTAGTGATGGCATGGTGTCTCCTTGGCAGATTCCGATGCGTCGGCGGAATACCATGGTTTGTCGAGGTTGGGAAGAGGAATTGGTCGCCGCACGGCCGCGGCGAACATGGCGCCTGGGTTCGATTTGGCCGAATCGAGCGTATGGCGTTCCGCCTCCATGAGATGAAAGTAACGCCGCGGCAGCTCGGCGGCGTTCGTGACGGCCGCCAGCGTCAGGCTCAGGACGATGGCCGCGACAGGGAATCGGTTCATGATTCTTCTTTCGGCGAAGCGCGCAGGAGGGACTGTCGTTTTCCTATACGAGCGTGGCTCGACGGGCGGGCGACGCTTCCTAGAATACGCCCACCAGCAACGGCTCCATCGAGGCCTCTTTGATACCTCCCTATTTCCTCATCTTCCTGTTTCCGCTGGGGATCTATTTCCTCATTCTCGCGAACATCAATCGCCGCGCTCGGCCGTTCATGATCGGCGGCTGCTGGGATGCGGTCATGCTGTCCTTCGGCCTCTCGGGAATTCTCCTGTGGGTGGGGCCGACCATTCTCGGAGCGTTTTACGAACGCGGCCTGATCCCCGGTTCCGCCGATCAACCGAACCGGCAGTTCAACCAAGTCTGGACGCTTTATCCGTGGATTTGGGTGAGCTACTACGCTCTGGTGATCGGCGGCCAGGGGCTCATGATCTTCAGCCGCCGCGACAAGACGATCGTTTACAATGTCGACGCCAAGGCCCTCGAACAACTCGTCGGGCAGGTTTTGGCGGAGAAGGGATATCGCATCTCGGCCGGGCACGGGTTGCTCGTCTTCGACGCGACAGAACCCGGCATTGCGACCGCCCAGCGAGCCGGCGCCGTCGACATTGAACCGTTCGCGCCGCTGCGCCATGCCGTCATGCACTGGCACACGCAGGATCGGCGCTTGCGGCAGGCCGTCGATCGCGAGGTGAACGAACGCCTGGCCGACGCTTCCACCAGCGAGAATGCGTCGGCGAGTTGGCTGCTCTCCTTGAGCGGCGCGATCTTCGGACTCGTCATCTTGGGGGCGGTTTTCTTGATCTTGTCGAAGATCTTCCCGTCGAAGTGGTGATGAAAAATCGTTCGCGGCTCTCC
>JBAXFO010000307.1:0-6031 GCA_037139885.1 Planctomycetota bacterium | reverse complement strand
CTTCACTTCCGCGTCCATGCCGACGCCGACGGCTGAGGCGGTGACGGTCAAAACGCTGACCGCCGTCATGCGGCCCAGTTTGCAAATGGCTTTGAGTTGCTGCGTGGCCGTCTCCTCATCGGCCTCGATCTCGAGACTGAATGCGGCCGGCGTCAGCTTCGGCCCGATGCGGATGCGCTGCGCCGCCAGCGACACGTCGGCGGCCACTTCGGAAGGCCTCAAATGAGGCCCTTGTTCGTGAATCGCAATGTCGACTTTGCCGAACTCGAGTTCATTAATCATTCGCAACGCTTGTTCGAGCGGCAGTCGCGAAAAACACATCGTGGAACAGGCTACGTACACGGTCCCCTCCGTTTCGAAATGGAGCAATTTCCCCCGAACTCCAATCCTGTCCGCGAAGCCCGACCGCGACCGCCCGTAAAGGCAGACTCCGTCGCGCCAAACTGACAAGATTCCCCGAACTCCCACGCCGCTTTTCCCCCACGGCCCGAGACTTCGAGGCCAGCCTTATAATCGAGAGCCGTCCGCGGTCAAGACAAGAATCCGTGGATTGATTGGTGAGCCGAACGCGGCTCATCCAATTCCCCTGGTACGATTGGCGGCGTTCGATTATGTATCACCCGTTCAAAAATCCCTCCGCGAAAAGGACACGCCCATGCCCATTGCGATTCCTTCCGATTGGCACGATATCGTGCAGCGCGTCAGCAGTTGGCTCGACGACGCCTCCGCACGGCGCGATCGCCATGAATCCGAGTTTATCCTGCAGTTCCCTTCGGACGCCGAGGTCGAGCCGGCGTCGAACGCTCATCTGGCCGAACGCCTGGCGGAGTTGCCGCGGACGCTCGGACCGTTGGAAACGTTGGCCCGCGAGACCGACGAATTTGCGGCGCTCGCCGAGAGCGAGCTGCGTGCGCAAGCGCGGAGTTCGGAAACGTTGCGTCTCCGACTGGCGGAGTGGGTCGGCCGCGCCATAGGATAATCGGCGGAGGTGACCCGTCATGGCATCCGTCGCCGTCATATTTCCCGCAGCCGGGCGTTCGTCCCGTTTCAAAGACAAGGAAAAGAAGCCGTTCGCCACGCTCGATGGCCGGGCGGTGTGGTTGCGCTCGGTCGAATTGTTCATCAATCGGCCCGAAGTGAAACAGTGCCTGATCGTCATTTCGCCGGACGATCTCGATATGTTCCGCCGCCGCTATGGGGCGAATCTCGCCTTCATGAATCTGCAAATCGTGAGCGGCGGCTCCGAGCGTTTCGAATCGGTCGCCAATGCGCTGGCGATGCTCAAGCCCGAGATCGATTTCGTCGCCATTCACGACGCGGTCCGGCCCTGCCTCACCGAAGCGCTTGCGACCAGCGTGCTCGCCAAGGCCCAGGAAATCGGGGCGGCCCTGTTGGCGACGCCCGTGAACGACACCGTCAAAAACGTCGACGCCAACAATCTGATCACCGCGACGGTCCCGCGCAAGGGGCTTTGGCTCGCGCAGACGCCGCAAGTCATCCGCCGCGACTGGCTGGAAGAAGCCTACAGCAAACGCACCAAGCTCGGCCGCGACATCACCGATGACGCCCAACTCGTCGAAGCGTTGGGCAAACCGGTTGCCGTGGTTGAGGGCTCGTCGACCAACATCAAGATCACCAGCCGCGCCGATTTGTATCTGGCCGACGCCATCCTCAAATCCGCTCCACGCCCGAAACCCAGCGGCCCCGCGAACCCCTTCGGCGAAGAAGACATGTGGGGCGGCAGAGGTCTGCGTTGAGCGGCGCTCGGCATCGGCATCGGCATCGGCATCGGCATCCAGCACGGCAAATGGGACGTTGCACGAATTCACGCTACGACAGGAACCCGCATGCGTTGGTCGATCATCCGTCTCATTTGGCTGCGCGAGCTCCGCGACCAACTCCGTGATCGACGCACCGTGTTCATGATCGTTGGCCTGCCGCTCGTGCTGTATCCTGCGCTGGGCATCATCGTTCTGACGTTCGCGCTGCAGTTCTTCGAAAAGCCCAGCCTCATCGGCGTCGTCGTTCCGAATGTCGACCTCAAGCGATTTCCCGCGCGCGACGCGGCTCACGGCGAAATCAGCCCCGCCGGAGCCGCGTCGTTGATCGCGAATCTCGCGGACGCCGAGCCGACCCTCTGGGCCGCGATTCTCGTGCGCGGCCACAGCGCCGACGCCCATTACACGTATCCTGCCCTCATTGAAGACGCACGCTGGGGCGGCCCCACCGCCGTCACGACTCGACGCGACGCCGCCATCATCGGTAAACGCTTCAAGATCGTTTGGCTCGCGGAGGACGACACGACCGCCCTTGCCGACCGCCGCGTCGGCCTCGCTCTGCAAGCCAAGAAGAGCTTCTACAAATTTTTGGAAACCGAAGAGCATGGCATCGATATCGCCCCCGTCACACATCCGCCCCGTACCGGCGACGGCGCGTTACGCCCGACCATCACCGTTCAGCTTCGTCCCGACGACGATCACTCGCGGCAGGCCCTCATGCGCATACGCCCGTTGCTCGATCGCTGGAAAGGAGAGCTGAAGAAGGTTCGCTTCGTGCGCCGCGGCATCGATGCCGCGTTCGACGACCCGTTCGAACTCGACGAGCCCAAACACAGCGAATCGAACGATCCGGAGAAGATCATGGACATGATCATCCGCATCTTTCCGTTCATGTTGGTCATGTGGTCGCTCGCGGGAGCGCTCTATCCCGCCGTCGATTTGTGCGCGGGCGAAAAAGAACGCGGCACCATGGAAACGCTCCTTATCTCTCCCGCGGGCCGTGAAGAGATCGTCATCGGCAAATTCCTGACCATCTGGATGTTCAGCTCCGCCTCCGCGCTTTTGAATCTTCTGAGCATGGGTTTGACAACCTGGCAGTTCAGCGCCATGCTGCCGCGCGGCACCTTTCCTCTCGGGGCGGTTTTCTGGTGCATCGTTCTGTCGCTGCCCCTCTCCGCTCTTTTCAGCGCGATCAGCCTGGCCATCGGAGCGTATGCCCGCAGCTCGAAGGAGGGGCAATACTATCTCATGCCGCTCTTCCTCGTCACGATGCCGCTCGTCTTTTTGACGCTGGCGCCGGGCGTCGAGCTCAATCCGGTCTATGCCCTGATTCCCGTCACCGGCGTCGCGCTGCTCATGCAAAAACTGATGACTTCCCCCTCCCTGGCGACCGTGCCGTGGCTTTACTTCATTCCGGTGCTTGTCCCCATTGCCCTCTACAGCGCTCTGGCGCTGCGCTGGGCGATCGATCAGTTCCATCGCGAGGAAGTCCTCTTTCGCGAAGCCGAGCGTCTCGACATCGGCCTTTGGTTTCGCCGACTGCTCCGCGACAAGGACCTCACCGCCACCACCGGCCAGGCTTTCTTCTGTTTCGCCCTACTGATGTTTCTTAAGTGGCTTTCCTTCGGCATCGGCGCCCGCCTCGGTCCGCTGGTGCAGTCCAGCATCGTCATGCTCGCCTTCGTCGCCACTCCCGCGCTCATGATGGCCGTCATGCTCAATATTCGGCCTCTGGACACGCTCAATCTGCACCGTCCGCGCGCCGTTCACCTCGGCCTGGCCGCCGTTCTGGGGTTGCTGATCGCCCCGCCGATTATCTGGGGAACGCACACCGCGCTGACCGATCATCCCCAACTCGAAAAGCTTCTCGACAGCCCCCAATCGTTCGCGCGCGACCAGGCGGTTTGGCGCACCGGCGCCGACAATCTCTTCGCGTCGCTCCTTGTGTTCGCCGTCCTGCCCGCCCTGGCCGAAGAGCTCGCCTTTCGCGGCTTCATCCTCACCGGCTTGCGCAAACGCTACCGCATGCGCACGTCGACGTTTCTATGCAGCTTCATGAACGCTTTGTTCCACATGAACGTGTTCGCGTTCGTGCCGGTCTTTGCGGTCAGTCTCGTCCTGGGATTGCTCACCCTGCGAAGCAAGAGCGTCGTGCCCGCCATGCTGCTGCACTTTTTCACCAAGGCCGCGCTGCTGCTCAGCGGCCCCATCCTGCTGTGGTTCAGCCGCGAATTCCACGCCGACTGGGCCGGCATCCTGCCCGTGATGGGCACGATTTGTTCCGTCGCCGTTCTCGCCCTTTGCGCCTGGCTTTATATCCGCAAACTGCCCGAGGCTTAAGAGAGAACGCGCCCTCGACTCTCGATTCACGTTCGCTCCGCGGCGCATAGAATGAACGGCATGACGACTTCATCCAATGACGCTCACTGGTTCCGATCCGCTCTCATCCTCGGCTTTCTCGGCCCGGCGCTTTTGGCGTTTCAGCTCTTCAGCCAACGGCTCACGACTCCCTGGTACATGCCCGCCCTCGGCACGCTCGCTGCGGGACTGGCTTTGTGCGCGACGCTCAAACGACGCACTCTGGTACGAACGATCATGACCGGACTGCTGATTCTGGTAGCGGCGTTCGAATGGTGGTTGTTGCTCGGCGTCATGAAACTGCCCGTGTATTCCGGTCCGCTCGCCGTGGGCAAAGCGTTTCCGGCCTTCACTTCCAACCGCGCCGATGGAACCTCCTTCGACCAGACGAACCTTGCCGGCCCGGAGACCACGGCGCTCATCTTCTTTCGCGGCCGCTGGTGCCCCGTTTGCCTCATGGAACTCGACCATCTCGAGCGACGCCAGGAAGACTTCGCCCGCAAAAACATCCGCGTCGTCGTCGTCTCGCTCGACGATAAGGAGAAGTCCGCCAAAACGCAGGCTCAGTTTCCGCATCTCACCGTCGTCGCCGATTCGGACAAACGGCTGATTAACGCCGCGGGCGTGCTGCACGAAAAGGCGAACCCCGACGGGAACGACGCCGCGGCGCCCACAACGATCCTGATCGACAAAGCCGGCGTCGTCCGCTGGATCTTCCGTCCCGATGGCGTTCTGCGCCGACTCACGCCCGACGAAATCTTGAACGCGACGCAGCGCGAAGTCAAAGAGTGACCGCGAAGATCGTTGCCCGGCGACGCTTCGCGCATCTCGACCTCTTGCCCAATAGAGACGCCCACGATGGAATGGATCAAAGAAGGCTCCGCGAAAACCGTCATCACCGAAGCCCACGCCGCCGAACTGGTCGACGGCCTTCTCGACCAACTTCGGCAAACGCGTCCGCTCCAGCGCGTGCTCATTCTTCCGCCCGACATTACGCGCATGCATGCGTGGGCCGGCTTCTTGACTGGCCTGCTGTATGAGCGGCTCAAAGACTGCCCCCGGCTCGCGATCTTGCCCGCCATCGGCACACACTTCCCGATGACCGACGCCGAGATCGCCCGCATGTTTCCCGGCGTTCCCCGCCATCTTTTCCACGATCACGACTGGCGCTCTGGCGTCGTCTCGCTGGGCACGATCCCTGCCGAATTCATCCGGAAAGTCTCGGGCGGGGCCCTCGATTTTTCGACGGCGGTCGAGGTCGATCGGTTGCTCGTCGATGAACCGTGGGATGCGATCATTTCCGTCGGGCAACTCGTGCCGCACGAGGTGGTGGGCATCGCCAATCACAGCAAGAACGTCTTCGTCGGCGTCGGCGGCAGCGACCTCATCAATCGCTCGCACTGGCTGGGAGCCGTCGTCGGCATCGAACGCATCATGGGCCAGGCCGATACGCCGCCCCGAGCCGTGCTCAATTACGCCTCCGAAAACTTCGCTCGTCATCTGCCGATCGTTTACCTTCTCACCGTGCGCAGCCGCGGCGACGGCGATCATCTCGTCACCCGCGGGCTCTATGCGGGGGACGATCTCGCGTGTTTTTACCGAGGCGCGGACCTGTGCCGCGAAGTGAACCTGAACTGGCTCGACCGGGCGCCGAAGAAAGTCGTCGTCTATCTCGATCCCCATGAATTCAAATCGACCTGGCTGGGAAACAAGGCCGTTTACCGCACTCGCATGGCCATCGACGACGGCGGCGAACTGATCGTGCTCGCCCCCGGCGTCGCGGAGTTCGGCGAGGATCCGACCATCGATCGTCTCGTCCGCCGTTTCGGCTATCGCGGTACGCCGACGACTCTCGAAAACGTTCGCCGTGAGCCCGAACTGGCGGCTAATTTATC
>JBAXFO010000306.1:0-6047 GCA_037139885.1 Planctomycetota bacterium | reverse complement strand
GGCGCCTGGGGTTTGCGTTGGTTGTGGCCGTGATTATTGCGGGCGCGCAGCAAGACGATGGCGCGCACGAGCGAAGCTGGCGATCGGCCATGCGTGTACAGCTTCCAGAAGCGGGCCCGGTCGCGTGGCGTGACGCCTTCGACATCCGACGAATACAGAAGCTGCCCCAAGTCTTTCGCTTGCCACCAAGGGCTCGTGAGCTTGTGCTGTTGCAGCCGATGAAAATCGATCATATGAACGTTCTGGGGCCACGATTCGGGGAGCGTTCGGGTGTCGGCTTCGCGGATGTAGAAATGGCAGAAGTAGAGATCTTTGTGAAACCAACGGCCGTCATGAAGGAGTCGGGCGAGGCGAACCATTTCGGCGATGAGGCCTCGTTTCCAGCGTGCGAAAACGTCCGGGGCCAAACGGCGCGACGCCAGCGGAATGGCCTCGTGCAGCGGCAACATGCCGGTCAGTTCTTCGACGGCGAGGAAGCTTTGCAGATGCCCCCCCGGCCGCACGAATTCGCCCGCGGCCAAAACCCTGGGCACGGGAACGCCAAGTCGGCGTGCGACTTCGAGATTGTGATGTTCGGACCAACCGGGCGACCAGCGCATCGAAGGGACGAGAGCGGTCAGCAGGCCATGCCAACGCGGCAAACGAAAGTGGCGCTTCAGATAGACGACCAACGGACGTTCGCCGTCGAGAGTCCAGCGGGCGATGGATCGGCCTTGCTTGGTGAAAAAGCGATCGTGAACGACGACGTTGAAGATGGACTCCGCCCAATCGGCGCCGACGTGCGTCACCCATTCCGGCGCGGCAAAGACGCGCTGACAACCGCGTCGTAAACGTTGAAGCGCTCCCAACACGCACCGAACCCTCCGAGGAAGCGTGTCTTATATGCGGAAATGAGCTTGAGTGTCAATCAAGACTTGAACGTGCCTGAGTTCGATTTCGCCCCCGCAGGCGCGGCGAAGAAGCGAAATCGTCCCGGTTTTTCGGCCTGACGGGTTGTTTCTGACAGCCCAGGTCGCCAGGGCGGGGATTTCGCTCCCCGGCCTGGCGACCTGGGCCTCTCAGGACGAAATCGTCGAGAAAGCCATCACGCCGAGGGGCGATGATAATAGCTGAACGCTCGCAAGATTTCGTACAAATCGCTGGTGATGCTCACTTCGTCGTCGAGGAAATCTTGCAGCCAGAGATTGTTGTTCTTCTTCGCCATGTTGAGCAGCGGCAGCAGATCGCCCAGGCTGACGCGAACCGTCGGTTCGGGCCGCTCGGTCGGCATTGCATGTCGGGCTTCCGGGTAGACTCTTAGGTGCGCGGCCATGGTGTCCTCCCTGATGATGAACCCGTGCGGCCAACCGCGAACTTTCGCCGGTCGCCGATCGTCGGGCCGATGTAAGATCGGACCATGCCGCTCTCGAACTTGGGCGATTCCCTCGTCGAAGTTCGGATTCCGCCGATGACTCCGGTTGTCTTGCCGAACACATCATCTGTGCCGGCCGCGAAGTTCTGGTAAGATTGAAGGTTTGCGAAATCTCACCGGGGTGCGTCGATGGCTCAAATACGCGTGGCCGTGCTGGGAGCGGGGGGCTGGGGGACGGCCCTCGCCCTCGTGCTGGCCCAGAATCCGCGGCACCACGTCAGCCTTTGGTCCGCCCGTCCCGAGCAGGCGGCGCAGATGCAGGCGCGGCGTGAGAATGTCCGCTTCCTCCCGGGCGTCTCGATTCCCGAGTCGATCGTCTTGACGACCGATATCCGCCGGGCTGTCGACAGCGCCGACCTGCTCCTCGAAGCGATCCCCACCATTTACCTACGCGACACGATGATGCGCATCGCGTCGTTCCTGCCGGAACGCGTGCCGATGGTGAGCGTGACCAAAGGGATCGAGATGGCGACGTTGCGCCGGCCGACGGAAATTTTGGCCGAGATCATCGGCCCGCGGCCATTGGCTGTGCTGAGCGGCCCGAGCCATGCGGAGGAGGTCGCCCGCCATCTGCCGACGACGGTCGTGGCCGCCAGCGACGATTTCACGGTCGCCAAGCTGATTCAAACGTGTTTCACGACCGATTGGTTTCGCACGTACACGAATACGGATATGATCGGCGTCGAACTGGCGGGGGCGCTCAAGAATGTGATCGGGATCGCGGCCGGCATCTGCGAAGGCCTCGGCTTCGGCGACAACGCCAAGGCGGCCCTGCTCACGCGCGGACTGGCCGAGATGTCGCGCTTCGGCGTCGCTCTCGGGGCGGAGGCGGCGACGTTCGCGGGCCTGGCGGGCATGGGCGATCTCATCACCACGTGCATGAGCCGGCATGGCCGGAATCGCGCCGTCGGTCTGCGTCTGGCCCAGGGCGAGTCGCCGGCGTCGATCTTGGCGAGCATGTCGATGATCGCGGAAGGAGTCTTCACCGCCCGCAGCGTCCACGAGCGGTCGCAAACGATGGGGATGCCGATGCCGATCAGCGGCGAAGTTTATCGCGTCTGGTATGAGGGCAAGAACCCCCGTCAGGCCGTGCAGGAGTTGATGCTGCGCGAACCGCGGAGCGAGTGAACGCGTTGGGTTCGATCTCGATTTACTTGGCCAGCAACTCGGCCGCGAAGTCTTTCAACCGCGTCGAGCGACGTTTGAGTTTGCGCATGGGGACGCCCAGGTAATAAGTCCAGGGTTCGAGCGATTTGTGGGCGAGGGTCAAGGCGCCGATGCCAGAGCCTTCGGGAAAATGCACGCCGGGGAAGACGACGCTGTTGGCCCCGACGCCGGAATAATCGCCGAAGACGACTTTGCCGTTGGCGACACCGCGAAAGCGGTCGGGAACCGTAGGGCCGATCAGGTGGCTGCCGGAGCAGTCGTCGCAGGCCGAGAAGACGCTGCAGCCGACCGAGATGTTGACGAAGTCGCCGATTTCGATGCCATAGGTGCCGCCCAGAAACACGCGGGCGCTGATGTGGCAATAGGAGCCGATGACCACCGGTTCTTTCGCGGTGAGGATGGCGAAATCGTCGATGCGGACATGGTTGCCGAGCCGCATGTTGACGCCGCCGTGAATCGACGCGCGATCGCTGATGAGCACATCGTCGCCGAAGCAGGTGATGCCGAGAGCTTGAATTTGTTCGCGGGTGAGCCACGCCACAGGGGTTCTCCTTGAATCGGCGTCGACGCCACGAGGACGCGAACGCATGTTGCGGGGAATTCAGTCAGCGCGAAGTTTCACGATCCCGGCAAGCGGGAGGCTTGCCCCATCGGCGCCTTAACTCATCTGCGGCAGCACCGCCGCGAGCACCTGGCGCGCGGCGGCGTTCACGCCCGTCAAATCGGCCCGCGCAGTGAAGGCTTTCATCGCCTCCGCGCTGGCGAACAGATCCATCTTCGAAACCGGCTCGGAGCCATGCAGATGCAAGAGGCTCGCGGAACGAATCTCGCGTCGATGCCGCGTTTCGATCGGCTCGAGGTTCGGAAAATTGTAGCGGAGCGGCAACGCCAGCGACGGCGCTCCCAGCTTCGCGACGGCCAGCGCGATGGCGAGTTGCAAACGATAAGGAGTGTTCGTGAGAGCCTTCACGTCCGCCATGAGGCTCGGCAAAATCTCCCCCATGCGTGTCGCGAGGGTTGCGGGGAGGCACACGACGCCCTGGTTGAAGTATGCGGGGCAGCGGGCGAAGTTCGGATCGCGATGCAGCGAACCATAACCGGTGTGCGTGAATTCGAGCCGCGGCTCGGGCAAACCGAATTCGCGAAACAGCCGATACCAGCCCCCTTCGAGCCGATGTTGCCCGAACGGCGAAGCGAACGAGATCAACCCCGCCAGGGCCGACTGCCGGTGAGCCGAACGGACCATGTCGTCGAACGGCGCCGCGATGAGCACATCGGCGTCAAGCATCAACACCATGGTCGACGCGAAGCGCTGGCTATAACGTGAGGCGGCCGTGGTCCAAAACGTATCGCGAGAGAATTCTGTGGGGGGAAGCCAGTGCCATTCGACGCCGAGAGGGCGGAGCCAGGGCAGCGCCGCGGGAAGGTCTGCCTGAAGCGTCTCGGCGCCCACCGTGAGGATCACCGGAGCGTCGCGATAGATGCCTCCATTGCGGCGCAAGGAGAGCGTCAAAGCCCGCGCCATGTTGATCATGGCCGTCGTCGGGCTGATGGGAATGTGAATCTCAAGGCTCGGCGCGGCCGACGAAAACAAGCCGCGTAAGACCCTCGTTAGCATCCATGCACCGGGATCGTTGGAAAACAGCGTCAAGGGGGGATTCTAACCCAAGGCGTAAATTTCAAACAAGAGCAGTCGGAACACGCCGCTTGAAAGGGAAGCCAAATTCTTTGGGTGCGATAAAACATCCCATTCGCACCATTGCGATCCCTGCTTTCCCGAAGAGTCGCTTGTCATGAAGATTCCCGACGGGCTGCCCGAGGCTCACCGCCCGACGCGGGCCGACAACGCGCCGCACGAGCGCTCCATCGACCATATCTTCGCCCCCGCCGTTCGATTTTTGCACGTCGAAGCGGCGGGCGGCATCGTGCTCATGGCCTGCACCGCGATCGCTCTCGCCATCGCGAATTCGCCCTGGGCCGATCCGTTCGATCAATTTTGGCAGATGCGCGTCGGCGTCACTCTCGGCGATTTTTCGCTCATCAAACCGCTGCTCCTCTGGGTCAACGATGGCCTCATGACGATCTTCTTTTTCGTCGTGGGCCTGGAAATCAAACGCGAAGTCGTCTTCGGCGAACTGCGCGATCCGCGCAAGGCCGCTCTGCCCGCCGCGGCCGCCCTGGGGGGCATGATCGCTCCCGCCCTCATCTACCTGGCCTTACAATACGGCCAACCGGGCGAGGCGGGCTGGGGCATTCCCATGCCGACCGACATCGCCTTCGTGGTCGGCTTTTTGGCCCTGCTCGGTCGCCGCGTTCCGTTCAGTCTCAAGATCTTGCTTTTGACGCTGGCCATCGTCGACGATATCGGGGCGGTCATCGTCATCGCCGTCGCCTACACCGCCGACCTGGCTGCGATCCTTCTCCTGCCCGCCGCGGTCGGCTTCGGCTTGATTCTGATGTGTCGACGCCTGGGCGTGCGGTCCTTGGCGGTCTACTGGATCCTCGGCGTCGGCATCTGGCTGGCGTTTTTGAAATCGGGAGTTCACCCGACGGTCGCGGGCGTCTTGCTCGGCTTGCTCACGCCGGCCCGTCCCTGGCTGACGGCCGAGAGTTTGACGCGCGTCTCCGCGGGCCTCGCCCAGGGCGCCATGGCGCACGACAAAGCCGCTCGCCTGCTCGGTTGGACGGTGCGCGAATCCCTCTCGCCGCTGGAACGCCTCGAAACTCGACTCCACCCCTGGGTCGCGTTTTTCATCATGCCCGTTTTCGCCCTGGCCAACGCCGGCGTTCCCATCGACTGGAGCGCGCTGGGCAACCCCATCGCCCTCGCGGTCGCCATCGCCCTGGCCGTGGGCAAACCCATCGGCGTCATCGCCCTGAGCTGGCTGGCCGTTCGCCTGGGCCTGGCCAAACTCCCGAGCGGAGTAACCTGGAAAATCCTGTTCGCCGCCGGCTGTCTCGCCGGCGTCGGCTTTACGATGTCCCTCTTCATCGCCGGCCTCGCCCTCGACGACACGCTCCTGAGCGTCGGCAAAGTCGGCATCCTCGCAGGTTCGGTCGTCAGCGCCATCGTCGGCTGCGGCCTGCTGCGCGCCTTTTCGACCGCGCCCGGCGAACGGACGAAAGATGCATCGACTTAAAACCGCGAACGGAGATCTCGCATGATCGATCCGACTCTTTGGCTCAGGCAACGGCTCCGCACCATGCAGATCATCGCCCTCGTGCTTGGGGGCGGGGCGACGCTTACCACCGCGGTGATGATCGGCTTGCGCGCCAACGACCCGGCGCCGGCCGTTGTCGAGCCGACGCTTTCCTACGTCGCTCTCGTGGTTGGCGCCATTCAAATCGCTGCGTCGTTGATGGCGCCGGCGCTGATGGAAAATGGAGCGTTCAAGCGGCTTGCCACGATGAGCGAACCGTCGCCGCAACGTCTCGTCGATGTCTATCAGGTTCGCTTGATCGTCAGTCT
>JBAXFO010000305.1:0-6057 GCA_037139885.1 Planctomycetota bacterium | reverse complement strand
CTTCCACACCGCGCGCTCCGCGCGATACGGAGAACATCCAGAACATCGTCATCGGCGCCGGCCAAGACAAGACCGGCGTGAATTACAACTTCGGCGAGATCGTCGGCGGCAGCATCGGCGATTTCGTGTGGGAAGACACCAACGGCAACGGCCGGCAAGATGCGGGCGAAACGGGATTGGACGGCGTCACCGTCACGCTCACCGGCTTCGACGATTCCGGCAACGCCGTGAACATCAGCACCACGACCGCCGGCGGCGGAGCCTACTCTTTCGCCAACCTGCGGCCGAGTGGCCCCGGCGGGTACGTCGTCACCTTCCAAACGCCCGCCGGTTACAGCCGCACGATTCAAGACTCCGCGCTCGCAACCGACCTCACCGATAGCGACGGCAGCGTGGCCACCGGGCAAACCGCACCGGTCACGCTCGGCGTCGGCCAGACGATCAGCAACGTCGATGAAGGGATGTACCGCCCGGTCACGATCGGCAACCAAGTGTGGGTCGATGCGAACGCCGACGGCGTACTCGATGCAGGCGAGCCGGGCATCCCGAACGTGCAGATGCAACTCTTCTACGCCGGGCCGGACGGCGTCTTCCAACCTGCGGATCTCGTCACGCCCGTTTCCACGACCACCACGAATGCGAACGGGCAGTACCAGTTCGCCAACCTGATCCCCGGCGTCTACCGCGTGGTGGTGAACACCGCGACGCTACCGAACGGGATCACGCAACAGACCTTCGACCGTGACGGCTTGGGTACGCCGAGCAGCGATACCGCCACGCTCGCCAGTGGAGCCAGCGATTTCGGGTTCGACTTCGGCTACCAGGGCACCACGGTCAACGGCTCAATGGGTGATACCATCTGGCTCGACCGCAATGGCGATGGAGTTCAACAAGCCGGCGAACCGGGCCTAGCCGGCGTCGGCGTCACCGCGACGTGGCTCGGCTTCGACGGAGTTGCCGGCGGCGGCGACGACATCACTTACAACGCGACCACCGATGCCAACGGCAACTATCGCATCGGCAATTTGCCCTCGGGCAACTACATCGTCGGCGTCGTCACGGCCACGCTGCCCTTAAACCTGCAACCGACCTTCGACCTCGACGGCACCGGCACGGCGAACGTGACGAGTACGACTCTGAGTTTGAACGCCGGGGTGGTGCAGAACCGCACCGATGCCGACTTCGGCTACCGCGGCACCGCCAGCATCGGCGATACCGTCTTCTACGATGTCGATGGCGATGGCATCCAAGGCAACTCCGCCGCGACCGGCTTCGAACCGGGCATCGCGGGTGTCACCGTGACGGCCGTGTTCGCGGGCAAAGATGGCGACCTCGCCACCACCGCCGACAACCTCACCTTCACCACCGTCACCGACGCCAATGGGAACTACTCCTTCGCCGGCATCCCCGGCGGCAACATCAACGGCGCCAACCCCAATTACCGCATCACCGTCTCGCAACCCGCCGGCTACGGCGTGCAAACCGTGGACGCCGATGGCCTCGGTACGCCGAACCAATCGCAACTGCAACTCGGCGCCAGCGAGAACAACGTCGCCCAAGACTTCGGATACCGCGGCCCCGCCTCGCAGTCCATCGGCGATTTCGTCTGGGACGACTCCAACGGCAACGGCCGACAAGACGCCGGCGAACCCGGCATCGTCGGTGCGACCGTCGAACTCCTCGATGCCACCGGCATCGTCCTCGATGTGACCACCACCGGCCCCGGAGGCATCTACTCGTTCGGCAGCCTCGCCGACTCCGCGACCTTCGGCAACTACCGCATTCGCTTCACCGCCCCCGCCGGGTTCTCCTTCACCACGGTCAACTCCCCCGTGGCCAACGCCAACACCGATAGCGACGCCGATCCGATCACCGGCACCTCCGGCCTCGTCACCGTACTGACCAACACCCCGAATACCTCCATCGACGCGGGCTTGTCGCTCTCCTCCGCCATCGGCGATAGGGTCTTCTACGACCTCAACGGCGATGGCGTGCAAAGCGGCCCGAACGAAGGGGGCCTCGGCGGCATCACCGTGCGGCTCTACTCCGCCGGGCCGGACGGCATCTTCCAACCCGCCGAACTCGCCACGCCGGTGGCCACCACCACGACCGATGCCAACGGCAATTACCTCTTCAGCAACACCCCACCCGGCCTCTACCGCGTGATTGTCGATACGGCGACGCTACCGCAGGGTGCGACGCAGAACACCACGCCAACGAGCCAGGATTCGACCACGACTTCGGGCGTGAGCGACCTCAACCGCGACTTCGGCTTCCGGGGCATCGGCGCCGTCGGCGACCGCGTGTTCCTCGATGTGAACAACGATGGCGCGTTCACCACGGGTGAAGGGCTTGCCGGGGTCACGGTTCGCCTCGTCGGCGACCTCAACGGCGATGGCGTCAACGAAACGCTGACGACCACAACCGGAGCCGACGGTTTCTACCAGTTCACGAACCTGCGCACGACCGCGGCGGGCCTGCCCTACACGATCAGCGTCGATCCCGCTTCGCTCCCCGCGAACGTGGCCAACACGGTCGATCCCGATGGCGGCAACAACAATACCGCGAACCTCGCGCTGCCCACGGCAACGCCGAGCAACCAACTCCAAGACTTCGGCTATCGCGGCACCGGCACGATCGGAAACCGCGTGTGGGCCGATACGAACGCCGATGGCGTCCAAGGGCCGCTCGCTTCGGAACCCGGCTTGCCGGGCATCCAAGTCCAACTCACCTACGCCGGGCCGAACGGCATCTTCGGCGACGGCGACGACATCACTTCGACGACCACGACCGGTGCCAACGGTGCATACAACTTCACCGGCCTGCCCCCCGGCAACTACCGCGTCGATGTGCTCGGTGCGTCGTTGCCGACGAATGCGACCCAGACATTCGATCTGAATGGCGCCTTGGATAACTCCGCCACGCGAACGCTGACCAACGGCGAAGCGGCCACCGATGTCAATTTCGGCTACCGAGGCGCGGCCAGCGTCGGCGATACCGTTTGGCTCGACCTCAACGGCGATGGGATCCGCCAGGCGGGCGAAGGCGGCATTCCCGGCGCGACGGTGACACTGCAAACCGCTGGAGCGGACGGCACCCTCGGAACCGCCGACGATGTGAGCTACACCACGAGCACCGACGCCAACGGCAACTACCTGTTCAACAACGTGCCAGTGTTCGGCAACAGCAGTCCTTCGCGCACGACCGTATCGAACCTCCCGCCGGGCACCACGCCGGTGAGCGACCCAGACGGCGTACTCGATTCGACCTCGACGTTCACCCTCGACGATGCCGAGTTCCAGAGCAACCAGGATTACGGCTACCAAGGCACCGCCTCCATCGCGGGCACCATCTACCGCGACGACAACAACGACGGGATTCCGCAAGGCACTGAACCGCGGATCGCGGGAGTCACCCTCACTCTCACCGGCACCGATGTCTTCGGTAACGCGGTGAACATCACGACCACCTCGAACGGCAATGGCGATTACTCCTTCGGCCTACTCGTGCCGGGCACCTACACCGTCGATGAAACGCAACCGGCCGGCTACTCGGACGGCATCGACACGCCCGGTTCGCTCGGCGGCAACGTGACCACGAACGACCGCATCGCCGGCATCGCCCTGCCCCTCGGCGGTAACGGCACCGGCTACAACTTCGGCGAACGCGGCACGATCATTTCCGGCTACGTATTCCGCGACGACAACAGCGATGGCTCCCGCGCCGGCGAACCTGGTGTCTCGGGTGTTCAGATGCAACTCTTCGGCGCCGGGCTTGATAACAACCTCGGAACGAACGACGATGTGCTTCTCGGCACCGCAACCACCGATGGCACCGGCTTCTACGGCTTCAACAATCTGATCGTGCCCGGCCCGTACCGTATCATCGAAACCCAACCCGCCGGCTACGGCGATAGCCCCGCCACCCCGGCGCTCTTCCGCGATGTGATCGTGCCCCCCGCCGGGCTGACCGAACAGAACTTCGGCGAAACCCTCGGCAGCATCTCGGGCAAGGTGTACCAGGATGTGAACGGCAACAACGTCTTCGACGCCGGCGACCTTCCAATTCCCAACGTCACGGTCACGC
Organism: Planctomycetota bacterium; assembly: GCA_037139885.1. Lineage (GTDB taxonomy): Bacteria > Planctomycetota > Planctomycetia > Gemmatales > Gemmataceae > JAIEPT01. Next base: position 1,971 of record JBAXFO010000305.1, on the reverse strand, counting down.
TCACCGGTACCACGATTACCGATGTCGTCTTCGGCTTCGTTGTGGTGACAGACGCGAACGGCAACTACTCGTTCACCAACCTGCTGCAATCGAACGCCGGCGGCTACCGGATTACCGAAACGCAGCCAACGCCGCCGTACCTCGAAGGTGCCGCGAACGTCGGCACCATCAACGGCACAACCACCGGCGTCGCTCTGAGCAACGGCAACCTGATCGACGGCGTGGTGCTGCCCGCGGGCCAAGCCGGTGTGCAGTACAACTTTGGCGAAATCCTCCCGGCGAACACGACCTTCCTCGCCGGTTCCGTCTACCGCGACGACAACCGCGACGGCGCCCGGCAGACAGGCGAACTGGGCATCGGCGGCGTCCTCATTCAACTGCTCGATCCGGCCGGCACGGTCGTCGCTACGACCACGACCGCAGCCGATGGCAGCTACCTCTTCCTCGGCCTGACGCCAGGGGCGAACTACACGATCCTTGAAACGCAACCGGTGAACTACGGCGACAGCCCCATCGGGCCGAGCCGTTCGATCAACATCACAAACCTCCCCGCGACCGGCCTCGGCAACCTGATCTTCGGCGAAACGCTCGGAAGCCTTTCCGGGTTCGTCTACTTCGATGCGAACAACAGCGGCAGCCGCGACCCCGGCGAACCGGGCATCCCGAACGCAGCGATCACACTCACCGGCATCGCCGCCGATGGCAGCGCCGTCACGCTGAACACGACCACCGATTCGACGGGGCAGTACCTGTTCACGAACGTTTTTGCGGGAACGTACACCGTTACGGAAACGCAGCCCGTGCCCTACACCGACGGCACCGATGCCGTCGGCTCGGCGGGCGGCGTGGTCGGTAACGATGTCATCACCCAAGTGCCACTCTCGGGCGGGGCGAACCTCACCAACTACAACTTCGGCGAAATCGGCGTGGTTATCTCGGGGAACGTCTTCTACGACCGCATCCGCGATGGCATCCAGGTTTCCAGCGAACCGCCGCTACCCGGCGTGACGGTGCAACTCGTCGATCCGACTGGCACCGTCGTGGGCACCGCCATCACCGATGGTTCCGGCAACTACCGCTTCCCCAACGTCGCGCCGGGCAACTACACACTCCGCGAATTGCAACCGGCCGGCTACGGCGACCCGACCACCGGGCCGTTCGCCCCGAACGTGCGACCGATCACGGTGGCCGCCGCGCCGATCTCGAACCAGAACTTCGGCGACACGCTCAGCACGCTCTCCGGATTCGTTTACGTGGATGCCGATAACAATGGCATCTTCACTCCCGGCGAAACGCCGATTCCGAATACGCCGGTCGCACTCACCGGCACCGACATCAACGGCAACGCGATCAGCCGCATCGGCTTCACCGACGCCACCGGCCAGTACCTCTTCACCGACCTGCCCGCAGGCACCTACCAGGTGGTGGAAACGCAACCGCCGCCGTTCCTCGACGGCAAGGACACCGCCGGTGTCTCGGGCGGCGTGACCACGACGAACGATACGATCTCCGCGATTCCGGTCGCGGCCGGCGTGGATGTGACCGGCAACAACTTCGGCGAACTGGCCCCCGCCACGGCGTTCATCAGCGGTTCAGTCTACCTCGACCGCGACAATAACGGCGTTCGCACCACAACCGATGGTTCCATCGCCGGTGTCACCCTCACACTGACCAACACGATTACGGGCGCCACCACCACGACGACGACCGACAGCAACGGGACGTATCTCTTCAACAACCTGACGCCAGGCGTCACATACACGATTACCGAAACGCAGCCGGTTCTCTGGGGGAACGGCCTCGAGAACCCGTCGAACACGGCGATCGTGACCAATCTTTCGGCGGCGGGCGCCACCGGGGTGAACTTCGGCGAATTGCCGGGCCGCGTCAGCGGGACGGTCTACTTCGACCGCGACAACAGCGGCACGTTCAACGCCGGGGATACGCCGATTGCGGGCGTGCAGATTCTCT
>JBAXFO010000304.1:0-6069 GCA_037139885.1 Planctomycetota bacterium | reverse complement strand
ACCGAACAGAAGCTGCAACAGAGACATGAAGCTGAACGCAAGGCACGCCAGCATCGCGAAGTAATAGATCGGCAGCCGCGCCATCTCCGGCACGATCTCCGCAGGGCGGAGAAAGAGCACGGCGTTCACCAGCAAGAACGTGAAGAAATCCATGGAGAGTTTCGTCGAGTGGGCGGGCCCGACGCACAGGCATCAGCGAACGGCATCGAGCGTGAGTTCTTCCCGTTTGGGGGCTTCCTTGAGTGTCTGCTTCTTGCGTTGATAGTCTCCGGCGAGATTGCGGTATTCCGCGTCGATCTGTGCCCCGCTCGCGAAGCCGAAAATCGCGCGGATCTTTTCGAAATGCATGCCCACCACTTTGAACGCGGTCGCCCAGCAGATCTTGAAGTCGGCGACGAAGGTCATCGTTTTGACGTAATGAATGTCGTACGCCAGCTTGATGCGGACGCTGTCGAAATCGGTGTCCGGCGGCAATTGAATCTGGGCCAATCCAGTGACGCCGGGACGCACGAGCAAGCGCGCCCGGTAATAGGGAATCGCCTGCTCCAGTTGCGGGATGAACTCCGGCCGCTCGGGGCGGGGGCCGACCATGCTCATGTCGCCGCGCAAGACATTCCACAGTTGCGGCAGCTCGTCGAGATGGGTCTTGCGCAGGAAGCGGCCCATGGGCGTGATGCGCGAGTCGCCGGGGGTCGCCCAGGCGGCGCCGGAAATGCGTTCGGCGTCCTGATACATCGTGCGAACTTTATAAATGGCGAATGGCTTCCCATCTTTGCCCAGGCGGATCTGCGAATAGAGAGCCGGACCGCGCGAGGTCAGTTTCACGAGCAAGAGCGTCACGATCATGATCGGGAAACCGACCACGAAGAGGGCGAGGGCGACGGTGAAATCGAAGCCTCTTTTGAGACCCGGATAACCTCCTGGTTCGGGGAGCAAAATCCCGGGATGCGAAAACATTTCCGGCGTCGAGTTGCGGGCCGAAATCGTTTTGGATGCGATTGCCATGAAAATCCTCTCTCTCTGAGAGCTCCGAAAAGCCGTTCTCGGTTTTAGCGCGGGGGCCCTGTCGGCGGGCCTATTGCAATTCCAATGTCTCGTTGAGCGTCGGCAGGAACGCTCGCAAAAATTCGTCGCGGCTTTGCGCGGCGGCGTCGGCGGTCATTCCCGACGCATCGTGCGACACATAAAGCTTGTACAAAGCCGGATGCCCGGCAAACTTCCAGCGGGGGCTCTTGGGTGCGTCCCAAAGCTTGCCGTCGCTCCAGCTCCACAAAAGCTGCAACTCGGCCCCAACCGTTCCCGGCTTCACGAAGGTCGCCGACCAGAACGCCCCCAACTCCGCCCCCGCGGCGCTCCGCGCGGCGACGAGAGCCGGACTTCCCTGAAGATCGAAGCCGGCTCCCCGATAACAAACCTCGGGCGTATGCACGGCCATGCGTCCGGCGCGGCCCACCATCAAAATCGCCAGGAACGACTTACCGTCTTTCGTGTACGAGCGTGCCCAGTAGCCTTGGGCCCCGGCCTGGCCGTATTCGGCCGAGTCGGTCGGTTGTTCAACGCCGACCCAACCGCCGAACGTCAAAGGCACGCGGGCGACCCGGGCGACGGCGTCGTCCAGAGCCGACGATGTCTGCCAGCGATCGGCATACATGCCATGCACGACTCCCCCTGCGACGAGGAGAAGGGCGGCCAGGATGACTGCGAGGAGCCGATTCATGAAAGCCAATTCCTCAAATTACGGCCGGGCCTGATACGCATACTTGTAACCGAGCGGGCCGAGTTCGTTCTTCGTGCCGATGACGACAGCGCCCAGGATCTTGATGCCGAGCCCTTCCAGACGTTGATGGGCCGCATGGACCGCGGGCGAACGGCTCACATCGTTCATCACCGTCATGAGTACGCCATCGACGTTCTGCCCCAAGAGGAGCGAATCGGCGACCGGCAGAATCGGGCACGAATCGAAGATGATGAAGTCGTACTGCTGCTTGAGCTCTTCAAGAATCGTACGAACATTGTCTTGAGCCAAAACCTGCACGGCATGGCTGTCCCAGTGTCCCGCCGGCAGAATCCAGAGCCGGCTGAGCGGCGTCGAACGCACGGCTTCCGTCGCGCTCAGTTCGCCGCGGAGCACTTCGCTGAAGCCGGGATCTTGCGGCACATCGAAGAGTTGATGGGCGGTCGGATTGCGGAGGTCGCCGTCGATGAGCAACGTCTTCTTCCAGGCCCGGGCGAGGCTGGCCGCGAGTTGGCTGGAGAGGGAGGTCTTGCCTTCGCCGCCGACCGCGCTGGTGACCATGATGACGCGGGTGTTGTTCGCCCGCGAGGAGTGCAGCAACATGGTGCGAATCGTGTCGACCGATTCCATGAGCTGGTTCTGCCAATAGGCGTCCAGCTTGTTCTGCGCGATGGGCGAGCGGGCCTTTTCGGGGAGCGTGGGCACGGTGCCGATCACGGTCAGGCCGAGGCCGCGTTTCACTTCGTCGGTCGAGGTGATTTTCCGCGATCGGAATTCGAGGAAGCTGATGCCGAGCACGGTCAACAAGAACATGCCGATGCTGCCGGCGCCGACGAGCTTGGTCTGTCGGCTGGTGTCGCGCGAGTGCGGCTCGATGGCTTCCTGCAGCAACGAGACCTTGGCGGGCGGGACATTGATCTTCATGAACTGAATGTTCTGGGCGATCTTTTGCATCGCCTGTTCCAGCGAATCGATATCGCTTTGCAGGGCCAACAGATCGACCGGCATATTTTGCGGGCGAAAACGCTGGAGTTCCGTTTCGAGATTGTCGGCGATGCCCGTGAGATGTTCGACCTGTTTTTGCAGGGCGACTTCATCGTCGTTGAGCTTGTTGAGTTCTTGCGCTCCGTCGGAAGCCATCTTCTCGCGAACCTTGGCGGTCAATTCGGGCAATTTCTTGCGGCGATACGAATCGAAGGCTCGTTCCCGGAGATCGACCTGGTCGAGAAAGCGTCGCGCTTGCGGCGAGCCCGAATCCTGCGTGATGCGGACCGTATCGGCGTAGTCGTTTTTCGCCTGTTGAACTTGTTTAAGGAGGATCATCGCATCGGGCTCGGTCCGCAGAAAGTCGTTGAGCGTCGACTCGGAGACCGGAAACGATTCCGGGCTTTGGATGCGTTTCGTGAGTTGTTCGATGCGCGAACGCAGGCCGTAAAGATCGCTTTGTTTGTCGCGCAGCAGTTTCTTGGTGTCGCGGAATTCTTGTTCGATCTGGTCGAGCTTCTTATTGATCGCCTGGGGATTGGGGCCGAGGGCGCCGGTGCGTTGGTTGAGCACTTTGCGTTTCAGGTCGATCTCGGCTTGCAATTGCCGGGCTCGGCTCTGCGTCAGTTCGATTTGGGTATTGTGTTTCGTGTCTTCGATGATGCGGTTTTCTTCGATGAGCGAATTCGCGAGGGCGTTGAGCAGCAACGTCAACTCTTCCGCTTCGTCGGCGGTCAGAGTCGCGGTCATAATTTCGGGGGCTTTGAGGAAGTCGGTCTTGAGGGCCGCCTGCAGCCATTCGACGGGATCCCCCTTCGAGCGGACGATGCCGAGGTCCTTGATGTAGCGGCCTTTGATTTGTTGATCCAGGGCTCGGGAAATCACGTTGCGGTTCTTGACGAGAGCGGCCTGGCCCGCTTTGAAAACGTTGAAGTCGGCGTCTTCGCCGCGATCGCCCATGACGCCGACGTTCTTATTGCTGGAGACTTTGACGCAGAAATACGTGGCGAAGCGCGCGGGAAAGAGGACGTAGATCGCCGCCGCCGAGAACGCCGCCGCCAACAGTCCGGCTCCGATCGCCAACGGCCAACGCCGCTGGAACGCCTTCATCAAAGTCGTCGCCGTCGGCGCGGCATTGAGCGCGGACGGAATCTGCGGCCCTTGATCGAGACCCTGCAGCATCGGCGGCAGAAAAATCGACGTGCGCATCGTCTCCGTCGGCGGTTGGCCCGTGTGGCCCATGGCGGGCGGGGATGCGTTCACCGAGGGGGAAGAACGGGGCTCGTTATCGTGCATACTCATGGAAGCAAACTCCGCGGATACGTCTTACTTCGCGCGTTCCAGCCACGGGGACAACGGCACGGACAGCGGCGCGACAGCGTTCGTCGGGACAAACAACAAGCGCAGAAACCGTAGCTCCAGCCACAGCAAGAGCAACGCCAACGGCATCATCGGCCAACCCAAAACCTTGTCGATCAGCTCATGATGATGCTTGCCGAAGCGGACATCGGCCATGGCCACCACAATGATCCGCAACACATTCGCGAAGACCGCGATCGGAACCGCGCTCGCGACCAAAACCAGGCGATCGACGATCGGTCCGGGCGCCACGATGGCCATCGCGGTCGCCAGAGCCAGGAACGTCATCAACATTCCCAGCCCGCTGCATGCTTCGATCACGCCCAGACGAATGTCGTCGATCTGGATCGTGTTGCCTTCGGACATGGCCGGGTAACCGAAGGTCTGCAACACATACGTGCTCACGATGGTGGCCAACCGCCGCAGCGGAATGGCGATGCCGTCGTTGATCACGTCCGGCAACGGCACCATGAAACCCAGAAACAAAATCGCCGGAGCCGTCCAGCGGAGCACATCCCAGCCGCCGACCAGGAGCGTCGCTCCCAGCAGCGAAACGATGAGACACGCGCCGTCGACGTGCGTCAGATCCATGCGTGCGGCATACCACCGCACCACCAACGCGCCGCCGAGCAACGGCAGCCCCCAAACGCTCGGCCGCCAGGCGATCTCGGCCGGCTTCTTCAGCCACAAAATCACGGCCGCGAAGATCGGCACGAGAAACCCATGCGAATACTGCGGATCGATCGACCAGCGTTCCGCGAGCCGTTCGAGCGTGGGCCAAAAGCTCCAGACCAGCAGCGCTCCGAACACGCCCGCGACGATCATGGCGGCGGGCGCTTCCCGCACCAGAATCGCATGCCCCGCAAGGGGACGAACGGGCTGTCGCATCGTTCGGTTCATGGACCTACGTCACCATTCCGACAACGGCGCTGAGGGGAAAACCGCCTGGACTCCGTCCCTGTGGGCGCCGACCGCCGATTCTTGGGCGGCCAGCGCACGGCTCGTTTTCCCGAGTCTTTTCCGCACAGTCGGGTTTACACATCCCGCCGGATTGCGTGAAACAGACCGCATTTCGCGCATAAGCAGTGCGTTTGGCACGCTCGACCTACTCGACTATAGGTCACGAAAGCCGTTGTCGGCGTCAAAGTTCGCTCGAAAACCCTCCCTGGATGATTCGTGAAAATCGTCACAATCGAACCTTCCCATCTTAAAGGCCGGTCCGCGCCAATGCAAACGAATTCCGCAAGAAGATTCGCCCTAATCGTTTGAGATGAAGGGGTTTAGGTAATTGTGCGACACAAAAAAAGAAATCTCGCCCGCTGCCGCTGCGGTCCCGTTGCGAGGGATATGCCGGTCGCGACGATTGAAGCGACCGCAACGGTTGAACGACTCGCGAGGGAAGACGGAGGGTATGGCGACGTTTACAATGTCAACAAAAGTTTACAGGCAGCTGGCAGTTGTTCCCTTGATAACCTCGAAATGGCGATCCGTTGACAGACGCCTGAATTCCGAGATAATACGGTTGAGATTCGCGAGCCATCTTCTCGAAATTGAGTGACGATGTGGCAATGCAACGAATGATGATGAAATCGACCGTGAGTGACGATGGGATGCTGCATTTGACCGTTCCCGTGGGAATGGAGCAGGCTCACAAAGAAGTTCTGGTTACCGTAGAATCTTGCGAGTCGAAAAAGATGACGCAAGACGAATGGCGGGCTGCGGTGCTCGCGACGGCGGGCAGCATTCAAGATTCGACGTTCGAACGGCCGCCGCAAGGAGAATTCGAAGTACGCGACGAACTGCCATGACACATCTTCTGGACACCAACGCCTGCATCCATCATCTGAGAAACGGCCCGAATTCGAAAGTCTCTCAAAGGTTGCTCGCCTCACCCGCTGACAGCATCTGCCTTTGCTCCGTCGTCGTCGCCGAATTGCTTTATGGCGCACGTCGCAGTCAACAATCTGCTGCCGCACTCGACAAGGTTCGAG
>JBAXFO010000303.1:0-6072 GCA_037139885.1 Planctomycetota bacterium | reverse complement strand
TCCCTATCAATGTTTCCAAGCCCTGGGATGAGGGACGCCGAATCCCAGGGCTCGGTCGATCTTCCCGGCGAAACCTCGCGACAGGCGAACGATGTCTTCTTCGCCAAACGAAAACGGCTTCCGAAATAAATCCGGAAGCCGTTATTGATCTTAATCCGATTTCGCCTCTCGGCTCAACCGGTCATCGAGTTACTTCGCTTTCACTTTCAAATCGAGCGTGTTGGCCCCGGCGACGAACGTCTTCTTCTGGCCGTCCTTGGCGCCTTCGACTTCGCCGTTTTCGTGGAAGCCGACGACGGTCAGTTCGACGCCGGTCGGCACGTTCTTGATTTCGAAGTTGCCGTCCTTGTCGGTGACGGCGACGTAGGGACTATCATTGACGAAGACCAGGCCCGTCATCCACGGGTGGAAATCGCAGGCGATGCTGATGGGGTTCTTTTGCGGATTGAAATCGAACGTGACGGAGCCGTCGGGCGGGATGGTTTGCGACTTGTTCTCGTTGCCCGAGGTCGGATCGACGGAGGTCTTCGTATTATGCGCGACCTTCGCGGAGTTCTTCATGAGCAACGTCTGCCCGGGAACGAGAGCCACCACGTGCGGCACAAACGCGCAATGCGGCTGATCCATGACGACTTCTTTCGACGCCGGGGCGATGTCTTTGAACTTCTTCCCCGCCGGCGGCAGCAGCTTGATCACGACATTGGCGACGCCCTTCTTGTCCGGCGCGAGAATCCACGTCTGCACGATCTTCTCGGTCTCGGTCGCGTCGGGAGCTAGACAGGACTTCTCGGCGTCGTTGTGCTTGGCCATGGCGGTGATCAATTCGATCTTCGGCGACTCGCCATCGATCACGATCCGGCCCTTGAGCACGCCATCCGTCGCGGCGGCGAGTTCTTCGAGTTTGCCGCCCTTTTTCGCCTTTTCCTTCTTCTCCGCGGCCGGCTTCGCCTCGGGCTTTTTCTCTTCGCCGCCGGAGCAACCGGCCAGCATCAGGGCCGCAAAGGCCGGAACGGGAAACAGCTTGGCTAAAAATCCATAACGACTCATGAAGAACTCCTCAATTAGAAACGACAACTTGAACTTTGATCCTTTGGCGTCGGCCCGGCCGCTCAGTTGGCGGCGGGGGCCGAATAAGCGATGTCTCCGAGGGCGTTGGCCCCACTCCGGATCGTGAGCGGCCGTCCGTCTTTGCCCGCCGCGCCGCCGGCCCAGCCGCCGCTGGCGTTCCAGATCTTCATCTTAAAATCGCCAGCGGGGGCGTTTTTCAATTCGAAGCGGCCCTGGTCATCGGTCACGGCGAAATACGGATGATCGAAGACGCGAATCCAGCCCTTCATCCAGGGATGGATGTTGCATTCGACCATGATCGGGATACGATCGGCCTTGAGGTTGCCGATCGGTACACTCATGGTCGGGGCGATCAATTGATTGCCGCCGGGATTCACGACGGGACTGCCCGTCCATTTGAAATTATGCGAAATCGCCGAGGTGTTCTTCGCGACCAGAACCTGCCCCTCACGAAGGGCCACCGCATGCGGAACAAAGGCACACGCGGGTTGATCGACCTCGACGGTCGCGGGAGCGATTTTCACAAGGCTCGGATGCACGGCGATCGCTTGTCCTTTTTGCAGCGGTTCGAGCCAAACGAACGTATTCTTGAGCCCCTTGGTTTTCGGATCGATCAACCACGTTTCGTCTTTGACCGGCCCACACACGGCATTACCCGGCAAATTGATGAGGCCCGCGACGGGAACTTCTCCTTCCCAAACGATCCGCCCAACGACATCGCCCCAACCCGTTTCGATGGGAGCGTTCGCTGCTTTCGCGGGCTGTTCGCTCGCCTTTGGAGCGAAAGCGACGGCAGGAGCCTTCTCCGCGCCTCCACCGCACCCCGCGCACCACACAAGGCCGATGGTGAACATCGCTGCGATTGACGGGTGAAGCCGCATCGTGGCCCTCTGCGGTGCAAGGAAATTACTGGGGCGGCGGATAGGGAAGATCGTCGAGCTTGGTTTCGCCGACCTTGATGGTGATCGGTTCGCCGTCCTTGCCTTTGACGCCATTGCGCCAGCCGCCCGAACCATGCCATACCTTCATGCGATATTCGCCGGCGGGGGCGTTCTTGATCGTGAATTTGCCGTCGGCGTCGGTGACGGCGAAATAGGGATGATCGTAAACGCGGGTCCAGCCCTTCATCCAGGGGTGAACATTGCACTCGATCGCGATCGGGATGCGGTCGGCCTTGAGGTCGTCGATTTCCTTGGCGGCTCCGGGAGGCAGGAGGACATTGCCGCCGGCGTTCACGGTCGGGTTGCCGGTCCACTTGAAGTTGTGGGCGATATTCGAGCTGTTCTTGGCGACCAGGGTTTGCCCTTCGCGGATGGCGATGGCATGCGGGATAAACGCACACGACGGCTGGTCGACATCGATCTTCTCGACTTTGATCTTGGCCAGGGACGGATGGATCGGCAGCTTGTCCCCCTTCTTGGCGCCTTCAAGCCAAACGAAGACGTTCTTGAGCCCTTTGCTTTCGGGATTGACGATCCAGCTTTCGTCCTTGAGCGGGCCATTTTTCATGCATGCGGCCGCATCGGGATTCGCCCCGATATTGATATTGCCCTGCTCGGGAAGCTTGGCCCCGCCCCAAATGATGCGCCCCTGCACATCGCCCCAGGCATCGCCTTGAGCCGAGACGCCGCCGATGAGTCCCGCCAGGCCGGCGACACTCGCACCGATCACAACCATCAGAAAACGCGTCATTTCACATCTCCAGGCAAGGGGAGCACCCAGTAACGGTTGGCGGGAATCTGCGAAGCTTGCGGCAACACCATCAGGACATCGCGAGCCGCCTGCACCCGGTCGGCGGGCGTGCCTGCGAAAAACTCCTGGAAGGTGTTCGGCTGGTCCTTCGGGAAGTTCACCGGCATCGACGATTGATACGGCAGGAACCGATTCGGATTCGCGATCCAGCGTTCCGTCCAACCTGGGCGCAACCGGCTGTGCGCCAGGTCCAGCGGCGGGCCTTGAACTTCGTTCTTCACTTCCAGGTTACCAATTTGATGGCACTGCCAGCAAAGGTTTTTATTGACGACGAGCTTGTACCCGTCGACGAGGTACGCGTCTTTTTCGAGCCATTCTTGCTTCTGCTTCTCGACGCTGTGAGCCGCGATGCGGTCGGCCAGATTCGTCGACTCGCGTTCCCAGGCGTCTTTCGTTTTCGTGGCCGCGTCGAGCTCCGCCTTGGCGGCCTTGTAATCCGCCTCGATGCGGTCGAGCTTCTCGGCCTTCTTCGCCTTGGCTTCGTCGAAGGTTTTCTTCGCCTCGGCCTCGGCTTTCTCCGCGTCCTTGAAGCGGGTCGCGGCGGCTTCGGCGCGAGTCTTCACGGTCTTCTTCTGGCCTTCCAAATCTTTGAGGACCGATTCCCAAATCGGCGTCAATTCCTCGACGCGCCGATCGAACATCGTCTTGTCCTTGTCGCCCAGCGAGGCAGGCGACTTCTTGAGCAGGGCGACATAGTCCGCCGTCTTCTTCTTGAAGTACGCAGCCGACGCGGCGTCTTGCTGCACCACCTGCTCGAACGGGAACGTCAGGCCGATGCCCGTATTCTGTTGACGCTCGACGGCGCCGAAATAATCGACCAACGCCTGGGCGTCGCCGTTCGACAGGCTGAACTTCGGCATCCGCAGCACGGTCATCTTGCGGACTGGGAACGGATTCAGAAGGAATTCGTACAGCCATTCGGAACGCGTCCGTTCGCCCTGGCCGATCAGCGACGGCGGCACGAGCGGACGAGCCTTGCTGCTGTCGCCCACGCCCTGGTCGCGCGCATACGCCTTGGGATCTTTCTTCGTGAGATAGCCCACGAGCAGATCGCCGAAAGCGCCGCCGTATTGGCCGCGATCTTTAATGAAGCTGCGAATCTTCTCCGGCGACGAGAACACGCTCGGCGCGGGATAGACGAAATCGCTCGCGTTCAAGACCAACGGCGTCGCCGCGGGAATGTCGGCCTGCGTCTTTTCCGCCGTGATGAACCGCATGGCCTTGGACAGACGAATGAGCACACCTTGCGGATCGTCGTCGTCCTCGGCGCCGAGCATCGGTTGCGGCAGCACGCCGCTGAACTCGATGTTTTCCTTGCCGGCAGGGAGTTGGCCCGTCCAGTAATAATGATTGGGATAAACGTGGTCGCCAGTCCGTTTCGCTTTCGCAGGGGCCGCTAGCGAATTGAGGACGCGATCCGTCGGCTTCACTTCGAACGAACCCGGGCGAATCAGATGGCAGCCCGCGCAGTTGAACGCATCGAGCGTCTGCCGGCCCTTGATCTCCGCCAGACGATCGCCCGACGGCCGATTCACCATATTGAGCGGCACCGCCTCGGCCACGAGCCCGAGAACGAACGACGCCACCGCTTCGCGCGCCTCGGCTTCTTCCTTCAGCGACCGGGCCTTGAACGCGGCATCGCTCTCGCCCGTTTTCTGACGCAGGCGAGCGAAGCGGAATTGCGGCATACGGCTGCGATCATCCCAGGCGCGGATGCGTTGGTAGTCGTAGCTGCGCGGATCGTTCAGCTTCTGGAAGAGGTAACCTTCCCGATTTTCGTTGCCGTGCATCAGGCCATGGGCGAAGAACTCTTCGTAAGGCAGCAAGGTGCGTTCTTCTTCGACGCCCTGGTCATTCTTCACCTTGACCGTCTTCGGGCCCTTGATGTTGCCGTCTTCGTCTTTCCATTTCTCGATCGTGTAATAGTTCTTGGCGAAAAAATTCGCGATGTCTTCGAAGGCGAGCTTGTTGGCGTCCTTCTTGCCCCAGTCGTTCAGGCCGACGCCGATGGGGCGGGCCGAATCGAAACCGGGAATGTCGTGGCAGGCATAGCAGCCCAAGCGACCGACCGCGCGTTTGCCGACATAATGCTTCAGCGCGACATCGCCCTGGGCTTGATAGGTCTGCACGAATTCGCGTTCTTCCACCGGGAGATCGCGGGTCAGCGCTTCGCCCAGTTGCTTGGTCTCGAAGAAATCGTCGAGCTCTTTCTTCGACATCAATCGCGTGAGATACACCTTGGCGAGATTTTGCAAATCGAGCGTCGCCGGGGTGGGGACGTTCAGGTCCTTCCAGCCCGCGCCCAGATCGCTGGCCGGTTGGGCGAGCAGCCAGGCGGCGATGTCGGTCGCTTCATTCGTCGACAGCATGGTGTTCGGCATACGCGTCCGCGGGCTATGCACCTGCGGATCGAGCAACCACTGCACCAGCCAAACCATGGCCGATTTCTTGTCGCCCTTGATGGCCCCAAGCTTGTCGGCGACCTGGCTCAGATTCGGCCCGAACAGGGCTTCGCTGATGATCGCCGGCGAACCCTCCTCGGCCTTTTCCGTCGCCTGGTGGACGTGGCACGAGAGACAGCCGCGTTCGATGAACTGGCTGCGGCCCTTCTTCGCATCCCCCGCGTAACCGCCGGTCAGATCTTCGAGGGTCTTGGCGCTGCGGAGGCGGATGCGGCGCTGTGCGGCGTCGAGGTCCTTCTTCTGAGTCTCGTTCAGCTTGCCGGCCGACGAAAGCTCCATGACCTTGTCGACATCGGTCCGCTGGGCGTCGGCTTCCTTGGCCTTCGCCGCCTCGACGTCCTTCAAATACGCCTTGCTCGAATGAAACAGGTAATACGTGATGGCGTGAATTTCAGCGTCGGGAAATTCCTTCTGGCTATCGGGCAACACATCCTTCGTGTTGTTCGACACGCCATAGAAGTGCGGCATCTTCGTATCGGGCCGGAACTCGCGGGGAGCTCGAAGCCACTTGATCGTGAAATCTTCGTTCGTCTTTTCCGCCAGACGATAAAGGCTAGGACCGACCTTACGAAGGTTGCCCGGCCGATTGTCGAGATCGCGCTCGATGCGGGCGCGTTCCAGCGGCGGCAGGTCGCTCAAGGGCGGCGTCGATTCGAGCCGCATATCGGGGCCGACGTCGCGTCCCCCCTTGCGGCCGGCGATTTCGTGGCAACCGAAGCAACCGTTCTCGCGGATGAGGTTGTAGCCGCGAACGACCTTTGGGGCTTCATTGCGGTTATCCGAGCTGATC
>JBAXFO010000302.1:0-6073 GCA_037139885.1 Planctomycetota bacterium | reverse complement strand
CTCGGCTTCCGCGAGAAAGGTTTCCAACCGTGCAAGTGGTCTCAGACTCCGTGAGAGAAATCAAAGGTGTCAAGATCCTTTGTTTCGCGTCTCTCCCATTTCTGCCGGCGCTTCGTCGACGCGGTCTGGCCCGTGTTCGGCTATCCGATCAGCTTATGAACCAGTTCCCCGTGGACGTCCGTCAGGCGGAAATCGCGGCCCTGGGAGCGGTAGGTGAGTCGGCGATGGTCGAGGCCGAGGAGGTGGAGGGCGGAGGCTTGGACGTCGTGGATGTGGACGCGGTCTTCGATCGGGCTGAATCCGAATTCGTCCGTTTGGCCGATGTCGACCGGCTTCACGCCGCCGCCCGCGAACCACATGGTGTAGGCGTCGATATGATGGTTGCGGCCGATGGTTTCGCGGACTTCGCCCATGGGAGTGCGGCCGAATTCGCCGCCCCAGATCACCAGCGTGCGCTCGAGAAGGCCGCGTTGTTTCAGATCGCGGATGAGGGCTGCCGCGGGCTGATCGGTCTCGCGGCAGCGGGCGTCGAGGGCGGCGCCGAGGTTGTTGCCGGTGTCGCCGTGATGGTCCCAGTCGGTGTGATAGAGCTGAATGAAACGGACGCCCCGCTCGACGAGGCGGCGGGCGAGGAGGCAGTTGTTCGCGAACGACGCCCGGCCGGGAACGGCGCCATACATATCGAACGTTCGCTGCGTTTCGCCGCTGAGGTCGATGAGCTCCGGGGCGCTCGATTGCATGCGGAAGGCCATCTCGTAAGCGGAAATCCGCGTGGCGATTTCAAGGTCGCCGGTGGCTTGCAACCGCTCGGCGTTAAGGTCGCGCACGGCATCGAGCACCTGGCGTTGACGCTGGGCTGTCACTCCCTGCGGACTCGACAGATTCAAGATCGGCTCGCCCGAATTGCGGAAGGGGACGCCCTGATAGGTCGACGGTAAAAACCCCGAGGCCCACAAGCCCGCCCCGCCGCGCGGCCCGCGCGGCCCGGATTGCAACACGACAAAACCGGGCAGCGATTGCGATTCGCTGCCCAGGCCGTACATAACCCAGGAGCCGAAGCTCGGCCTGCCGAATTGCGGCGAGCCCGTATTCACGAACACTTTGGCGGGGCCATGGTTGAAGACGTTCGTCGCGACGGTGCGGACGACGGCGATGTCGTCGATCACGCCCGCGGTGTGCGGCAAGCATTCCGAGACCCACGAACCGCGCCGCCCCGCACGTTCGAAGCGCCGCTGCACGCCGAGCAACTTCGGCTGCTCACGGGCGAAGCTGTTCATGAACGCGAAACGCCGGCCTTCCGTAAACGAGGCGGGAATGGGTTGGCCGTGAAAGCGGTTGAGCTCGGGTTTGTGATCGAACAGTTCGAGTTGGCTTGGGCCGCCCGCCATGAAGAGGAAGATGACGCGGTCGGCCTTGGGCAAGAAATGCGGCAGTCGCGGGGCCGTGGGATTGACGACGGGCACGTCGGCGTAACCGTCGCGCTGCAAGAGCGAACCGAGAGCCATCGAACCGAGGCCGACGCCGCAATCTTGGAGGAAATGGCGGCGGTTTTGTTGGAAAGGGAGCATAAGGGACTCACGATAAAACGACGCGAGCGGAGTTCGAGATCGACATTATTCCCGCGTAATGAACTCATCCAAATTCAACAACGCCCGGCTCACCTGCACCCACGCATCGGGTTGGCCTTCCAGGGCGGCGAGGAGCGAACGCAACCGTGTCAGCTCGGCGGGACTGGGGTCGCGGGCGAGGCAAAGTCGGAAGGCGTGGCGGAGTTTTTCGGCATTGTCGCCGCCGCCTTCTCTCGCGACGCGTTTAGCGAGGGCCTGGGCGAATTCGACGTAGGCCTTGTCGTTGAGCAGCGTCAGGGCCTGGAGCGGGGTGTTCGAGCGATTGCGGCGCGTGCACGCGGTATTGGAATCGGGAGCGTCGAACGCCATCAGGCCGGGGTGCGGGGCGGAACGCCAGAAGTACGTATAGAGCCCGCGGCGATAGCGATCGGCGTCGGTCGCCGCTTTCCAGTCCCGCTGCGATTGCGTGAAGTCGAAGACGCCGTCGGGTTGCGGGGGGAAGACGCTGGGGCCGCCGATTTTGGGATTGAGCAATCCGCTCGCCGAAAGGGCCATGTCGCGCACGACCTCGGCTTCCAGCCGCAGGCGTAGCTGACGGCCGAGCAGTCGATTGCGGCCATCGACCTTCGCCAGATCGGGCCGATGGACGCTGGCCTGCCGATATGTGGCACTGCTTACGATCAAACGATGCAGCTCTTTCAAGCTCCACTTCCGTGCGACGAATTCGCTGGTGAGCCAATCGAGCAGCTCGGGATGGGTCGGTTTCGCGCCTTGAAGGCCGAAGTCGTTTTCGGTCTCGACGATGCCGAGGCCGAAATACGCCTGCCAGACGCGGTTGACGAAAACGCGCGGCGTCAAGGGATTGCCGGAATCGGCGAGCCAGCGGGCGAAATCGAGGCGATTGGCGCTGGCGCCGGCCTTGAGCGGCGGCAGCACGGCCGGGGTTCCCGGCTCCATCTTGGGCCCCTTCCGCGTGAAGTCGCCCTTGATGAGGAAATGCGTATCGCGCGGCAGCTTGCGTTCTTGCATCACCAGCGAGGTCGTTTCGGGTTTGCGTTTCTTCACGTCGGCGATTTGCTTCTCGATGTCGACGCGATACTGGAAGACATGAGCGTGCATCGCGACCGCAGCCGCCGAACCGAGCCCGCCCGGCAAGGCATCGCCCAAAGAGGCGAGCCGCTGCGGAACCATGTTGGCCTGCCGAAGAAAGGCCTGGAGTTCATCGCTCTCGGCCTTGGTCCGCTGATATTCGGGTTTATTGAGAAGGATGCGTAAGCGCGGCGCCTGAGCCGTGATCTGAACGATGTCGGTCGGTTGCAAACTCGCTTCCCATTTCTTTTGGCTTTCGATCGATGTCGTGTCGAGCCCTTGCAATTTCGCGATCAGGGCGTCTTCGTCCTTCTTGAATTGGGCGAGGTCCTTCTGCTCTTGACGGCTCAAAACCGGGATCGTCGGTTCATCGCAGTTATTGAGAAAGGCGAACATGCGGTAGAACTCGCCCTGCGAAATGGGGTCGTACTTGTGGTCGTGGCACTGGGCGCAGCCGATCGACAGGCCGAGAAAGACGGTCCCCGTCGTGCCGACGCGATCGATGATCGCATCGACGCGGAACATCTCCAGATCGATGCCCCCTTCCTGGTTGTAAAGCGTATTGCGGTGAAAGCCCGTGGCGACTTTCTGGGCGACGGTCGCGTTCGGCAACAGGTCTCCCGCCAATTGCTCGACGATGAACTGATCGATCGGTTGGTCGTTGTTGAGGGCGTTGATCACCCAGTCGCGGAAGGGCCAGATCGTGCGCGGGCCGTCGATGGTGAAGCCGTTCGAATCGGCGTAGCGGGCGAGATCGAGCCAGTGTCGGCCCCAGCGTTCACCATAGTGAGGAGATTTGAGTAAGCGTTCGACGACCTTGGCATAGGCATCAGGGCTGGTATCGGCGAGGAACGCAGCGACTTCGGCAGACGAAGGCGGCAGGCCGATCAAGTCGAGGCTGACGCGGCGGAGAAGCGTGATGCGGTCGGCGTCGGGCGAGGGGGTCAAGTTTTCCTTTTCAAGACGCGCGAGCACGAACGCATCGATCGGGTTGCGGACCCAGGCGGAATTTTTGACCGCGGGCGGGGCGCCGCGGTGCACGGATTGAAACGCCCAGTGATCGCTTTTCAACGCCGTGACCGCCTCGTCTTTCGGAGCCGGCGCACCCGCGTCGATCCAGCGTTTGATGACGGCGATTTCGGCAGCCGGCACACGGGGCCGACCTTCGGGGGGCATCTCGGAGACGTCTTTGACGCCCAGGAGAGCGTGCATCAGCAGGCTCTCCGAAGATTTCCCGGCCACGACGGCGGGGCCGGTCTGCGTCCCTTTGAGGAGCGCGGCGGCGGCGTCGAGCCGTAAGCCGGCCTTCTGCTTTTTGGGCCCGTGACAATCGACGCAATGTTTCGCGAAGATCGGTTTCACGTCGCGCGTGAAATCGACGGCCTCTTGCGCCTCGGCCGCGGAGACGGCGAACGAGGCGGCGAAAACGGCGATGGCGACAACGAAAGGGAGGCGCGTGATGGAATTCATTGTTTCGCGAAACCAGCGGCAGGGCGTGACGAACCGGTTGTGTTCAGGTTACTCGAAAGTCTCAGCCATACAAGCGAAAAAGCGATCGCCGCCGATGGCCCCTCCTCAACCTTTCGCGCCCTGCTATCATTCCCTCATGAATGTCGGTATCACCTTTAATCTGAAGCAAAGCGAACCCCTGGACCCGTCTCTGCCGGACGACGCCCAGGAGGAATTCGACCGCCCGCAAACCATCGAAGCCATCGCCCGCGTCCTGCGCGGCCTGGGCCATACGGTGACTCTCCTGGGCGATGGGCGGGAGTTCCTCCACAAGGCGCTCGCCGCGCCGCCGGATTTCGTGTTCAATTTCGCCGAAGGGACGGGCGTGAGCCGTTCGCGCGAGGCACGGGTGCCCGCCGTTCTCGAAATGCTCGGCATTCCCTATTCCGGCTCCGACCCGCTCACCATGGCGCTGACGCTCGACAAGGATCTGGCCAAGACCGTCGTCGCCGCGGCGGGCGTGCATGTGCCGGGCGGATATGCGCTCGCTCCTCATGAATCGCTCGAGAGCGTGCCGCCGGGGCGTTTGATCTTTCCCCTCGTCGCCAAGCCGGCCTGGGAGGGTTCGAGCAAAGGCATCCGGGCCAAGTGCCTGGTGAAGATGCCGGAGGATCTCGTCAGCGTGGTCGCCGAATTGCGTCGCGATCACAAGCAAACGATTCTGCTCGAAGAATTCATCGCCGGCGACGAGATCACCGTCGGCGTTTACGGCAACGAAACGCCGACCATTCTCGGCATTATGCGCGTGCTCCCCAAGCAAGCGACCGAAGACTTCATCTACTCGCTCGAAGTGAAACGGGACTATCAGAATCAAGTCGACTACGATTGCCCCGCGCGCTTGCCCGCCGCGACGCTCGCCGCCATCGAAGCCGCCGCCAAGACGGCGTTCGCGGCTCTGGGTTGTCGCGATATCGCCCGCATCGATTTCCGCGTGAAGCAAGGCGTCCCCTATTTTCTCGAAGTCAATCCGCTGCCGGGGCTGAATCCCGACGATAGCGATCTCGTCATCCTGGCGACCGCCATCGGTTGGTCGTACGAACGGCTGATCGGCACGATCATGGAAACGTCCTTAAAACGCCAACATGTCGGTTAACATGTAGGGTGGGTTGAGCGGAGCGAAGCCCGCCGAAAGGTTCGGAATCGTAAAACGTGTTTTTGCATCTTTTTGGTGGGCTTCGCTCCGCTCAACCCACCCTACGCAGAATTCCTCCGGCTCATTTTCGAGACTGTCATGGCCGTGCCCAAAATCCTTGTGTTGTACAATCAGCCGCAATCCCCCAAGGATCACCCTGCGGCCGAATCGGAGCACATGGTCGTCGAGATCGCCGAGTTCATGGCCAGCCTGCTGGAAACGATCGGCTACCGCTCGACGCTTTTGGGTCTCGGCCCGGAGCCGAACGTGCTCTGGCGGGAGCTCAAGAAACGCAAACCCGCGGCCGTGCTCAATCTTTATGAAGGCACTCTCGACGACGCCGAGAGCGAGAGCTACATTGCCGGCCTGCTCGCCTGGAGCGGCATTCCGTTCACGGGCTGCCCGCCGCAGACGCTGAGTCTGGCCCGCGCCAAACACATGACCAAGTTGATCCTCAAAGGGGCGGGTCTGCCGACGGCCGACTTCCTCGTCATCACCGCCGAACCGGTTCCCTCGTGTCATCTCCGCTGGCCCGTGATCGTCAAGCCGGCCACGCAAGACGCGAGCGTCGGCATCGAGCATGCTTCCGTCTGCCAGAACCAGGCCGAACTGGACGACCGCGTGCGTCATGTGCTGCAGGTTTACGGCGGTCCGGTCGTCGTTGAAGAATTCATCGCGGGCCGGGAGATTTTCGTCGCCGTGACCGAGGTGCCGACGCTGCACGCCCTGCCTCCGGCGGAGATTTTGTTCCCCGAAGCGCGCCCTGGGGCCTGGT
>JBAXFO010000301.1:0-6091 GCA_037139885.1 Planctomycetota bacterium | reverse complement strand
CCGG
The DNA here is from genome assembly GCA_037139885.1 of Planctomycetota bacterium. Classification (GTDB taxonomy): domain Bacteria; phylum Planctomycetota; class Planctomycetia; order Gemmatales; family Gemmataceae; genus JAIEPT01. The sequence continues at coordinate 6,087 of JBAXFO010000301.1, read as the reverse complement.
AAGATCGGCAATCTGGATGACGAACTTCAATCTGTCCAGGAGCAGGCATTCTCCCTGAATCTCGCCTGAATAAGATACCCCTCAGAACATTCACCAACTGGAGAATCGACTCATGGCGAAGAAGAAGTTGCAAGAGGGCGAAGTGAACAGGTCGCAGGCGATTCGTGATCTCCTCAAGGAGAACCCGAAGATCAAGGCGAGCGAAGCGATCTCCACCCTGGCGGCAAAAGGTGTCACGGTCACTTCCGGCCATTTCCATGTCGTCAAAGGCAAGTTGTTGGGCCGCAAGAGTCGCCGCAAGAAGAACAAGCAGAAGGCGGTCGTCCTGATTACGGCTCCGGTCAATGGGCAGGCTGCGGTTCCGGCGAAGGGGAAGTCCGACGCCCTCGCCACGATCCGAAAGATCAAAGGTCTTGCAGCCGAAGTTGGTGGGCTTCGTTCGTTGCGGGCGTTGGTCGAGGCGCTGAGCGAGTAGCCGAATCAGCGGGCCGGGGATATTCACTCGGTCATGACCATTGACGGGAGATGCAGTAATTCGGTTACGGCCTCGGCAGCGTCACGGTGAACGTCGTGCCTTTGCCGACTTCGCTTCGCACGCTGATCGTCCCTTCCAGGTTCCGCAAGATCGCTTGGCAAATCGCCAAACCCAGACCAGCGCCGTTCTCTTCTCCGCTCCGAGCCGCATCGACCCGGTAGAATCGCTCGAAGATATGTGGAAGGTGTTCCGAGGAAATACCCACTCCTGAATCCCGAATCTGGATCGTGACATCCGTGGCGGCGACTTCGCTCGACACTACGACTCTTCCTTCTTGGCCGGTGTACTTGATGGCGTTGTCGAGCAGATTGACAAAGACTCGGCGCAGCAGCCGAGGATCGGTCGTCAGAACGCACGGCGGGCTATCCGTCAACTCAAGGGTGATGCCTCTTTCCTGGGCCATGAGTTGCATGTTGCCGACGACTTCTCGGAGGAGGGCGTCCAATTGAACGCTTTCGTTCGCCTTGCTCCCAACCCCGGCGTCTTGGCGGGAGAGGAACAGAAGTTGATCGGCGAGCAGCGACAGGCGATTCGTGTCTTCGAGCAGATTCTCCAAGACGCCGCAGTATTGATCGCTCGACCGAGGCAAACGGAGGGCGACTTCGGCTTCGTTGCGAATGATCGCCAGCGGGGTTCGGAGTTCATGTGCGGCATCTGCCGTGAAGCGGCGCATTTCCGTGAAGGATCGCTCTAGCCGTTCGATCATCTGGTTTAGTGTCTCGCCCAACTCTCCAAGCTCGTCGTGAGGATTGATGACGGCGATGCGTTGGCTGAGACGGTCTGCGGAGATCACCTTGGCCGCTTGCGTCATCTCCTGCACGGGTCGGAGAACTCGACCCGCCAAGAAGTACCCACCGCTGATCGCCACCGCCAGGGTCAGGGGACCGGCAAGGAGAAACGTCATGAGTAGCTCGCTCAGTTCGTGCTTGTATGCCGCCAGCGAACGCCCGACTTGAACTGTCAACTGGCCGTCCGGTCCAACGATGTTGACATGGACGATCCGCCAATCTCCCTTCGCCTCTACGGGCAATGTTTGAAAAGCAGGAGCCGAGGAATTCGTGTCCTTTGTCGGCAACGGCCATGCTTTTTCAGCAAGTCGAGGGTTGTAGAAGAAACGCTCTCCGTTCGGCCTCGTGATCTGGAAGTCGAATCCAGCGTGAGCGGCGAAGCGTCGATCCAACCAGTCCTTGAGGCTTTCCGGCGTCTTGGCTCGGTTCACTTCGGAGAGAACGTCGGCGAGTTCTTCGTTCAGCCCTTGGTCGATGCGTTGCAACAGATGGTGACGCATGATGACGAAGACCACCGTGCCGAAAACCATCAGCACGACGGCCAGAACGCAGCCGTACCAAAGCGTGAGCTTCCATCGTATTTTGAAGCGGTTCATCGTGCGTCCCTCAAGGCGTAGCCGACGCCTCGGACGGTGTGGATGAGTTGCCGCTGGTCGGGTTGCTCAATCTTCTTGCGGAGCGAGTTGATGTAGACTTCGATCACGTTGGTCCAGACGCCATCCGGCTCCTTCCAGACCTCTCGGCTAATCATGTCACGGGTGACGGTCGTGTTGCGGTGGCGCAGCAGGAACTCCAGCAACTCGAATTCCCGTTGGCTCAGGTCCAACTCCATGCCGTTGCGGACGACTCGATGAGCCACGAGGTCGAGTTCCAAGTTGTCCGCATTGAGGATCAGTTCACGGTCGGAAATGTTTCGCCGCAGCATGACCCGCAAACGGGCGACGAGTTCGGCGAACGCAAATGGCTTGATGAGATAGTCGTCGGCCCCGGCGTTCAGGCCCGCCACTCGATCTTCGACGGCATCTCGTGACGTGAGAATCAGAACCGGCTTCTTGAATCCGTGCGCCCGCAGATCTTTCAGGATGGTGAGGCCGTCCTTGCCGGGAAGCATCAGGTCGAGAACCAGGGCATCGCACGGTTGCGTCGTGGCGAGATAAAAGCCCTCTTCTCCGGTCAACGCCGAGACGACCTCGTAGCCCTCTTCCTCCAACCCTCGACGGAGGCTGTTTTGCAGCCGCTTTTGATCTTCGATGACGACGACACGGGACATCGCTGAATCCGCCTTTCTTTCGTCCATCTTCGCCGTGTCGAACGCCGCCCGCCAACCGAGCTGTGCGCATTAGGGTTTTCTAATCTGACGATAATGGTTTCCGCACCACGATCAGGATAACAAGTACCATCAGCAGCGGTTTCCCTGGCTCTGGCATTTTACGGAGGACGAGGCCATGCGGTTTTTCATCATTTCCGTCGCCATTTTGACCCCGTGTGCGATGGTGGCGATGGCCGATGCCCCGCAGAAGGCAGCGAAATGGGACTTCGAGGATGCGACCGTGGGCAAGCTCCCGAAAGGGTGGTCTGCTGCCAAGACGGGTGACGGCGAGGGAAGCGTCTGGAAGGTCGTCGAAGATAAGACGGCTCCCAAGGGATCGAAGGTTCTGGCGCAGACCGCCGAAAGCCCCGGCTCTCTTTTCAACCTTTGCGTTGCCGATGACACGGCGTTCAAGGATGTCGAGCTTTCGGTGTCGTTCAAGGCGGTGAAGGGCAAGATCGACCAGGGCGGCGGATTGGTGTGGCGGTATCTCGACGCCAACAACTACTACGTCGCTCGCATGAACCCGCTCGAAGACAACTTCCGGTTGTTCAAGGTCGTGAACGGCAAACGCTCGCAGATCGCCAGCAAGGACGGCCTCGAAATCCCTGCCGGGACATGGCACACGATGTCCGTGACCATGAAGGGGGATCAGATCGAGTGTGCGCTCGACGGCAAGAAATACCTGGAAGCCAGGGACGGCACTTTCACGAAGTCGGGGTGGGTAGGTCTTTGGACCAAGGCCGATGCCCAGACGTTTTTCGACGATCTCCGTGCTGCGGAAACGAAATGAACTGCGGACTCGAAATCACCTTCGCACGAACAAGGAGTCTCACGATGTCATTCACGACGAGATGCCTCGGAATCGCCTTGGCGATCTGCGCCAGCGGAATGTTCTCGACCGAACTTGCCGCCCAGCAAACTCCGTCGAAAGTCCTCGTGGTCAATACCCAGGACGCTTCGGTGTCGGTCGTCGATCTGGCGACGATGAAGGAGGTCGAACGGCACAAGGTTGGTCCTCGCCCTTACGGGATCGCCGTGAGCAACGACGGTAAGACGGTCGCCGTGGGGATCGAAGACGAGGAGAAGGTCAAGTTCTTTTCGTTGCCCGGCTTCAAGCCCAAAGGCGAAGCCAAGATCGGCAAGATGTTCAACGACCACATCGTTCTGACCAAGGACGGCAAGCACATCCTGGTCGCCAACTTCTACAGCGACGACGTGGTGGGCATCGAGGTCGAGACGATGAAAGAGGCGTTTCGCATCAAGGATTGCTCGGCCCCGCACGTCGTCCGTTACGGGCCGCAGAACAAGCTGATCTACGTCACCTGCAAGAAGATCACGGGCGTTGCCATCATCGACCCGGACAACCGCAAGCTGGTGAAGTTCCATCAACTGACCGTGAATCCTCGCAGCTTGACGTTTTCGCCCGACGAATCGAAGGTTTTCTTCGGTTCCTTCTGGGTCAACGGATTCTTCGAGGCCGATTTGAAGACCGGCAAAGTGACCCGCCTGTTTTCCGCCGATCCGCCCAAGGACAACGCTCAAAACCAGGAAGTGACCTATCACGGCGTTCAAGCCGTGCATGACAAAATCATCTTGGCGGCGAACGAAGGCCGATCCTACGTCGATGCCTTCGACATGGCGACCGCCAAACATCTCAGCCGATTCTCGGACGTTGCCAAACCCTGTTGCATCGAGCCGATTCCGGGGACTTCCAGCGTCTTGTTCAGCGACATTGGCGACGGCACGTTGCAACGAGTCGAGGTTTCCCCGGACGGACAAATGAAGTCCTTGGGCAAGGCTCAAGTCGGCAAGGCTCCGAAGCGTGTGGCGTTTCTTCCCAACTGATGCAAAAGGAAAATCTCCATGAAGAAGTTCATTTTCGTTCCTTTGGCGGGCATTCTTGTCCTATTTGCCCTCTACAATTTTGCCGACCGTTACGCTCGCTCCTCTCAACCCGACGCCAAGTTGGACGAGGGGAAAATCGGCATGGCGGCAGGCTCGAAGGCGACCACGATGCCGGATGGTGTCGTTCGCCTCGCTTGGCCTCGAAACGATGTCGTCGTCAAGGTCGATGGGATGACGCTCAAGCCGTTCGCTGGGCTTGGCTCTTGGGCGGCGTTCTTGCCGACCAAGCACGGAGCAATGGTCATGGGCGATACAGTCGTCTTTCAGGATGAAGTCACGCCTGCGATGGACGCCGCCTTCGCCGGTGGTCTGGAAGTGACGGGATTGCACAACCACTTCTTCTTCGATGAACCGAAGGTCTACTTCATGCACATCGGAGGCGAAGGCGAACCGGAGAAGATGGCCGCTGCGGTCAAGAATGTGTGGGACGCCATCAAGAAAGTCCGAGCGAAAGAGGCGCAGCCCGCAATTCGGTTTGCCGGGGAGACTCCGAAGGCCGGAACAATCACCGCCGACAAGATCGAGACGATTCTCGGACACAAGGGCCAATCTCAGGATGGCATGGTCAAAGTCACCATCGGACGAGAAGGGACGATGCACGGGATGAAGGTCGGCGGCTCGATGGGCCTGACGACCTGGGCAGCGTTTTCCGGCAGTGACGATCTGGCGGCGGTGGACGGCGACTTCATCATGACCGCCGAGGAGGTCCAGCCTGTTCTGCGTGCATTACGCAAGGCGAACCTTCACGTCGTCGCACTGCACAACCACATGGTCGGCGAGCAACCCTCCTTCTACTTCGTACATTTCTGGGCGAAAGGCTCGACCGTGGAGTTGGCGACGAGCTTCAAGTCGGCCCTCGACGCCCAGGCGACAGTCAGCAAAAAGGGGAAGCATTGATGAAGTGGATCACCAGAGAGCGAGTCAAAGTGGATCGAGTGGCCTGCCCGTGGCTGATCCACAAGTTCATCGACCCCAAGGCCGAGTTCCTGTTCGTTCCCGCCGATGACGTGATGAAGGACGCCGAGCGGGAAGGAGCCATTCCCTATGACGTGCCGAATGTCGAGTTCGGACATCACGGCCAGGAATGCTCCTTTGACGCCCTTGTGAAGAAGCACGGGTTGACGAATGATTCCGCACTCGTTCTGCTGGCGAAGATCGTGAACGGGGCCGACACCGACAACTCGTTGTGGCATCAACCCGAATCAGCCGGTCTGAACGCCGTCGCCGAGGGATTTCGACATCTTGGCTTCAAGGACGATCACGAATTGAATGCTGCCGAATGGATCGTCTACGACGCTCTCTACGCTTATTGTAAAGAGATGGTACGACGGGGTAAAACGGAGGGAGCATTCCGGTAGCTGATGCCTCGAACCGAAATGGGAGCGAAATGGACGAATTGCCGGAAGCTCCTCCTGACCAGCAAAAACTCCCCCGCAACGTCAAAGTGCTGGGGCTGGCGAGTCTGCTCAACGACATCGCCACTGAAATGGTCTTCCCGCTGCTGCCGAACTTTCTCCTCACCGTTCTGGGTGGGAATCGTCTCTATC
>JBAXFO010000300.1:0-6092 GCA_037139885.1 Planctomycetota bacterium | reverse complement strand
CAACAACGCTCAAGAGGCCGCCCTCAAATACTTCATGCTGAGCATTTTCTCCTCGGCCATCTTGCTCTTCGGTTTCAGTTATCTCTTCGGCATCACCGGTTCGACGAACCTCTCCGTGATCTTGCATACGCTCAATCAAAACCTGCTCCACCCCGAATTTCCCATGGGCTCGGCCATCGCCGTCGTAACGATCGTCTGCGGCCTCGCGTTTCGCATCACGGCCGTACCGTTTCACTTTTACGCTCCCGATGTTTATCAAGGCGTGGCCAATGTGAATGCGGCTCTGCTGGCGTATATTCCGAAGATCGCCGGCGTGGTCGCCTTGATCCGCGTGCTCGGTTTCGTGCTGCCCGCGACCGTCATCGCCCCCGCGAACACGATCGGCGTCGGCCTCTCGGATCAGGTGCCGCTCTTGCTCTGGATCCTGGCGGCGATCACCATGTTCGTCGGCAATCTTCTCGCTCTGCGGCAAGACCACGTGCGCCGCATCCTCGCCTATTCGAGCATCGCTCATGCGGGGTACATGTTGGCGGCCCTGTCGGCGGCGCCATCGCTCAGGCGCATTCCCGGCAGCCCCGATGGCGTCGAAGCCGTGCTTTATTATCTCGTCGCCTATGGAGCGATGACGGTCGGCGTCTTTGCCGTGCTCGCGTATCTCGATAGCGACGAACGCCGCATCGACACGCTCGACGACATCGCCGGCCTCTCGACCGAACACCCCGCCCTCGCGATCGCGCTGGCGATCTTTATCTTCAGCCTCATCGGCATTCCGTTCACGGCCGGGTTCACGGGCAAGTTTTTCATTCTGTTCAGCACACTCGCTCTGCAAGAACAGCATGCGACACTGTATCGCGTTCTCGCCCTCATCATCGTGCTCAACGCGGCCATCGGCGGCTGGTACTACCTCCGCATCGTCGCCGCCCTTTATTTTCGCGGAGCGCTCAAGCCGTTCCCGATCGTGCCGCGCTTGCCCGCGATCGCGACGATCGTCATTTGCTTGACGCTCACCATCGGCCTGAGCATTCCCCCCGGCTTGATCTGGATGCAACGCGCCATCAAGCTCGCCGCCAAGAACCCCGCCGAAAACGCCGTCGCCAACCTGCCCTGATCCAAGCCCTGCGGATGCGGCGCTCCCAATTCCCAGGCTTGAGACCATTCCATTTTTGCCCGACCACCCTGAGGGCCTCTCCATGCGCTTCTTTGTGCCATTTCTCGCCGTAACGATTTTCATTGCCGACGCAACCGCCCAAGACAAAGTCGCTCCCGTGCCGCCCCTCGGCGTCGCCGTCCCGGACGACGTTAAAAAAGAGCTGGACGAAGCGCTCGCTTCCCTCGCCAAGGAGATCGGCGGGCTGCAGGCGTCGCTCAAGGCCAAACCCGCCCTTCTCGACGCCTTGCCCGACGTGCAGATTTTTCACCGGGCCGTCGAAGTCGCCCTGAAGCACAACGAGTTTCACAACGACAAGGAATTCGCCGCCGCCAAGAAGTTGCTCGCCCTGGGCCTCGAACGGGCCAAGAGTCTTCGCGAAGGAAAAACGCCATGGCTCGATAAGCCCGGCCTCGTCGTTCGCGGTTATATCTCGAAGATCGACGGTTCGGTGCAGCCGTACGGGCTCGTCGTGCCCGGGTCGTACAAGGAAGGTTCCCAAGCGCCGCTGCGGCTCGATGTCTGGTATCACGGCCGCGGCGAAAAGCTCAGCGAACTCAGTTTCCTCATGGGCCGCCTGGGGTCGGCGGGCGAGTTCGCGCCGGCCAACGCCATCGTCCTTCATCCCTATGGCCGCTTCTGCAACGCGAACCATTTCGCCGGCGAGATCGACACCTTCGAAGCCATCGATCATTTGAAGAAGCATTACCCCATCGACAACAACCGCATCGTCGTCCGCGGCTTCTCCATGGGGGGCGCGGCCTGCTGGAATTTCGCGGTGCATTATTCGGGGTTGTGGTGCGCCGCCGCTCCGGGAGCCGGCTTTTCCGAAACGCCCGACTTCCTCAAGGTCTTTCAAAAAGAGACCGTCCAGCCGACCTGGTACGAGAAAAAGCTCTTTCACCTTTACGATTGCACCGACTGGGCCGTCAACCTGACCCAGTGCCCGACGGTGGCGTATAGCGGCGATAAGGACATTCAAAAGCAAGCGGCCGACATCATGGCCAAGGCCCTCGAGGCCGAAGGGATCAAGCTTGTCCACATCATCGGCGAGGCGACGGGGCACTCGTACAGCGCGAAGGCGAAGCAAGAAATCAACCACAAGATCGACGCCATCGCCCAGCTCGGCCGGCCGACGCTCCCCAAGACGCTCCGCTTTATCACCTACACCCTCCGCTACCCGAAAATGCGCTGGCTCAACGTCGAACGCATGACCCGGCACTGGACCCCCGCCCGCATTGAGGCCGAGATCCTGAGCGATCACGAGATTCGCGTGAAGACCGAAGGCGTGGAGGCGTTCAGCATCCAGATGTTTCCGGGCACGTGTCCCTTGCAGGGTACGCCGACCGTCATCATCGACGACGACCCCGTGCCCGCGGGATTGTTGCCGTCGGATCGGTCGTGGGATGTGACGTTCGTGAAAGACGCCAAGGGTTGGTCGGTCGGTTCTCCGGCCAAGGGACTCGCGAAACGCCCCCATCTGCAAGGCCCCATCGACGACGCCTTCATGGACCGCTTCGTCATGGTTCGCCCGACCGGCAAGGCCTTCAACGACAAGGTCGGCGCCTGGACCGGCAAGGAAATGGCCCACGCCATCGATCACTGGCGCAAGCAATTCCGCGGCGACGCCCGCGTCATCGACGACACCGCCGTGACCGACGCCGACATCGCGTCGAGCAATCTCGTCCTGTGGGGCGATCCGTCGAGCAACGCGATCCTCAAGAAGATCGCCGATCAACTCCCTATCGCCTGGAGCGCCGAAGCCATCCGCCTGGGCAAGGACGGCAAAACCTTCCCGGCCGCAAACCACGCCCTGACGCTCATCTATCCCAACCCGCTCAATCCGGAGAAATACGTCGTTCTTAATAGCGGTTTCACCTTCCGTGAATACGACTATCTCAACAACGCCCGCCAAATTCCGAAGCTGCCCGATTGGGCGATTCTCGATGTGGATCAACCGGCGACCTCGCGCCGTCCCGCCGGCATCGCCGACGCCGCGTTTTTCGGCGAACGCTGGGAGTTGACGCCGGAGCGGAAGTGAGCCGGCGGGAACGCCTTGTTTCGCCATCGCCGCAACCGCTAGGATGAATGCGAGGAGCCTTTCTCGCGGGACATGTGCGCCATGGATGTCAACGTCGCCGATACTTGTCCAGACGACGACGTTCTCGCGGCGTTCGCTTCGGGGCAGATGGCCGAGGCGGATCTGGCTCGAGTGGGCGAGCATCTGGAACATTGCTCCAAATGCGTGGCGTCGCTTTCCAAGGCAGATCCCTTCACGCAAAATCTCCAGCGCATCCATCAAGAAGGATTCAGCCCCTGGGCCGGTCTGACGGCCGGGGCTGCCGACGACGGGCCGTATTTCTTCAACATCGGCGACGAACCGCCGCTCAAAGATCCCGAACGCTTCTTCGAGGCGCTCGCCCAGAGCCGACTGTTCGACGTTCAAGACATGAAGGAAGTACGCCGCGAATGGAAGGCGTTTCGTTCCGACGATCTCGGAGCGTTCGCGCAAACCCTCGCGCTCGAAGGCCGGCTCACGGACTTTCACGTACGCCAATTGCTGCGCGGCAAAGTCCGGGGCTGGGTTCTGGGCGACTATGTCATTCTGCATCCGCTCTCGGCGGGGGGCATGGAGTGGGTTTATCAAGCGTTTCATCGTCGTCATAAGCGGACGTATGCCCTCAAGGTGACTTCGCCGCAAACGGCGCGCACGCTCTCGGCCGTCAAACGCTTTCATCGCGAGATTGAAACGATCGCGAAGCTCAAGCATCCGCGGCTGGTCGCCGCCGTCGATGCGGGAGAGGCGGAGGGGCTCGATTATCTGGTCATGGAGGAGATGCCGGGGCATTCGCTTGCGGAGTGGGTCGAGCTCAACGGGCCCATGCGTTGTCTCACGGCCGTCGATATGATTCGCGAGGCATCGGAAGGGATCGCGGCCGCGCATGAGGCGGGCGTCATCCATCGCAATTTGAAGCCGAGCAATCTGTGGGTCGAAGTCTTCACCGGCGCGACGCGGGCGGGGTCGTCCGGGCCGGGGGTCAAGGTGCTCGATTTCGGCATGGCCCAGATGACCGCAGCCGACGCCAGCCGGTCGTCGAGCGGGCATGGGACGCTCGTCGGCACGGCCGGTTATGTCGCTCCCGAACAGGTGAAGGACAGCCGGGCCGCCGACGCTCGGTCCGACATTTACAGCCTCGGCTGCTGCCTGGCGTTCTTGCTGTCGGGCAAGAATCCGCCGTCGGGTTCGCCGCCGACGCAGCTCGAATCGCCGAAGGAGGCCGTGCCGGGGGCGTTGCAGGCGATCTATCGCCGCATGGTGGCGGAAGCTCCGAAAGAACGGTATGCGACGGCGGATGAATTGATCGTCGATCTCGACGCCTTCCTGGCCGGGACGAAAATCGCGTCGCCCCGACGGACGTGGATGATCGCGGCGTTCGTCGTCGGCACGCTGCTCGTCGGATTGACGACCTGGCTGATGTTGCGGCCGCGCGGCGAACCGGTCGCTGTCGTGAGCGGTCCTCGACCGGCTCCGCTCGAGGGGGCGACATCGTCGACCGATGCGGCGGCGCTGCAAAAGAAGTGGGCGGCGGCTTTGAACATGCCGGTGGAGATCACGAACCGGATCGGCATGAAGCTGCGGTTCGTGCCTCCAGGGACAATGCCCCTGGGAACGCCGGCTGGGCAGATCGATGAACGCCTCGGGCAGTTGGTTCCCGGCTCCGACACCTGGCAATGGCTCCGCCGCCAGGGCCGGCTCGAATGGCCGCGCCATCGCGTCACGCTCACGCAGCCGTATTACCTCGGCGCGACCGAAGTCACCGTGGAACAGTTCCGCACCTTCGTCGAGGCGACAAAATATCAAACGACCGCCGAAGCCGACGGCCTGGGGGGCGTGAGCAGCGCCAAGGGCGCACCTCGACAAAGCCCCCGTTTGACGTGGCGCAGTCCGGGGTACGATCTGGCCGAAACGCACCCGGTCGTCCAGGTCTCCTTCGCCGACGCCCAGGCGTTTTGTCAATGGTTGAGCCAATACGATGGGCGAACCTACGAGCTGCCGACAGAAGCCCAGTGGGAGTTCGCGGCCCGGTCGGGGGGGACGGAACGCTGGTTCTGGGGCGATCGCCCCGATGCGGTCCGCGATTACGTCGCCGTCGACGCTCGCTATGGACCGCAGGCCGTCGCTCGGAAACAGCCCAACGCGTTCGGCCTCTACGACACGGCCGGCAATGTCGCCGAGTGGTGCAGCGATTGGTTCGAGGCCGATGAACCTCCCGCGGCGAACGCCCGCGATCCGAAAGGCCCCGAGAGAGGCGCGGGCCATGCGGTTCGCGGCGGTGCGTTCTTGCAGCCGCTGCCCGATAGCGCCGCGTCGGCGGCACGGCTGGCGCCCCCGGACGCCCCGCAGGACTTCATCGGCTTTCGCGTGCTGGCGCCGATCAGGCTGCCGTAGTTGTCGGCCGCGTCGGCGTCGGCATACAACAACGTCATGAACCTTCCTCTCACGATGCGCGCCGCCCGACTTCATCGCCTCGGCGAGCCCCTGCGAATCGAATCGATCGCCACGCCGCAACCCGGCCCCGGGCAAGTTGTGGTTCAGGTTCACGCCTGCGGCGTCTGCCATACCGATGTCCATGCGTGCCGCGGCGACTGGCGCGCGAAGCCGACGTTACCGCTTACCCCGGGACACGAGATCATCGGCGATGTCGTCGCCTGCGGTTCGGGCGTTTCAGAAAACTTGCTCGGGGCTCGCGTCGGCGTTTTCTGGTTGAACAGCGCCTGTCAGGCATGCGAATATTGTCTCGACGGCTGGGAGAGCCTGTGCCCGCGACAGATCAACACCGGTTTCGGCGTGGCGGGAGGCTTTGCGGAGTACGTCTGCGTGCAGGCCGAGTTCGCCGTGCCGGCGCCGCCGACGCTCGATCCCGCCATGGCGGCTCCCCTCCTG
>JBAXFO010000299.1:0-6097 GCA_037139885.1 Planctomycetota bacterium | reverse complement strand
AGCCCCCTTCCTCGAATTCGAAACGCTGCGCGGCGGCGATGGTCGGCGCTTCGATTTTCATCGACTCGACTTTGGCCAACCTGGGTTCGTCGCGAACGCCGACATACGAAGGAAACCGGGGTACGCCGCCATCGGACAATTCCTGGTAACGGAACGTGATCGAGCTGCCGACCGCGGGAGGACTCTCGCGTTCGGCGTCGGAGAAGCCGGTGCCGACGGCGAAACGTGTGCCGTCGGCGAGTTCCACGAGCAGCGCCCCGAGCCGCCCCTTGTGCCGGCCCGCTCCCTCTTGATGGGCGAGCACGCGGGCCTCGGCGTCGTGAAACGATTTCACCTTCAGCAACGATTGCGACCGGCCCGCTTCATAGCGCGAACCGGCCCGCCGCAACATCAGCCCTTCGGCGCCGAGCGCCTCCAGCGTCGCAAGCTCTTGCCGCAAGTGGTCGATTCCCAAGCAGACGCGATGTTCGAGCGGCCGAGCGTAAGTGTGTTGGCCGGCGCCAACGGCTTCGACGACAAACGCCAGCCGATCCTCGAAACCTTTCTCGAGAGTCGGCGCATCGAAAACGATGTAAGTCATTTCCTTCCACAGATCGCTCTTATCTTGTCGGCGGACGATGCTGACCGCTCGTTGGAACGCCTTGCGGCCCAGCCACAGTTCTCCATCCAGGGGAACGTTCGGCAAGCTTTTCACGAACCAATCCGGCGCGTGATACAGATTGCCCTGGCGCGAGATGAACTGTTTGCCGTCCCAATACGCACGCACGCCGTCGAGCTTTTCGCTTAAAAGCCAACCCTTGGGATCGAGGACGCCATCCCACGATTCCGCGAGCAACAAGGGCGGAGCCGAACTCTCGCCCTCTTTGACGGCGGCCGGTTTCGCCGGCAACGCGCCGCCCACGCGCGTCTCCTCGGCCGCATCGCCTCGGAATTTCCGAAGGTGCTTGCACGTGCGCCGCTCGATGCCGATCGATTGATTCCGCCATGCTGGACAAGTGCACGAATAAGCGCCCCCCGTGTTTTTGAGAACATACGGCCGGCTCCCCGAGCCTTGCATTTCGATCGACTCGCCATCGCTGAGATCGGGCATGGTGAATTCTCCGCAACCCCGGGAAAGATCCGGAAGCAAATCGGACCATGCTGAGAAGGATGTTATTTGAGGCCGCCATCGTCAATCCCCGAAACGCCGACGAAAGCGCTCCCGACATTCGCGGGCTCCCATCGAGTCCTTCGGGACCAACCCATAAACTGACGAGACGACTTCTTCCCACGGAGCCCGAACGCCATGTCACACGCGACGCCTCTCACCCCGGCCGCCAGCAATGCCTTCATGGAACTCATCGACGTGCCGCCGACGGGGAGCGGCCCTCTCGACGGCTTGCGCTTCGCGGTGAAGGACGTGATCGACCTCGCAGACTACAAGACCGGGTGCGGCAATCCAACGTGGCTCGATACTCATCCCCCGGCCGTCGTTCACGCTCCCTGCGTCGAGCTTTTACTCGCGGCGGGGGCCCGAGCCATCGGCAAGACGGTGTCCGATCAACTCGCCTTCAGTCTGCTGGGGGAGAATTACCATTACGGAACGCCACTGAATCCCAAAGCGGCCGACCGCGTGCCCGGCGGTTCGTCGAGCGGTTCGGCCTCGGCGGTGGCGTGCGGCTTCGCCGAGATCGCCCTGGGAACCGATACCGGTGGATCGGTCCGCGTCCCCGCCAGCAATTGCGGGATCTACGGCTTTCGCCCTTCCCATGGCCTGATTTCGGTGGCGGGCGCCATGGCCCTGGCGCCAACGTTCGACACCATCGGCGTCTTCGGCGCCAGCGCGACCATCCTCGCGCAGGCGGCTTCGACGCTGTTGTCATGCGAACTGCCCGCCCGCGAACAAGCGGGCACGCTCCATCTATTGACCGATGCATTCACCCAGGCGGACGCCGATGTGCAGCAGGCGCTCGTCGAACCCGTGCAAGCGCTGCGGGGGCGACTGGGGAGCCGCGTTCGCGAAACCTCGCTGCACGACATCGTCGGCAGCGATGGCGATCTTCCAAACTGGTTCGACACGTACTGCGTGTTGCAATGGTCCGAAATCCGCAGCAATCTCGGTCCCTGGATCGCGGAGGCGAAGCCTGAGTTCGGTGTCGCCATCGCGGCCAGCTTCGAATTGACGGCCCTGCTCGACCGGAGTCGCATCGCCGCCGCGGCCCGGCGCCGCGAGACGTTCTTTCGTCGGCTGCAAGCGTTTATGGGGCCGAACGACCTGCTCTGCATGCCAACCTCACCGACCCTGGCGCCGCTCAAGGGCCAATTGTTGCCGCGCACGTCCGGCGGCGGCTATTACGCTCGCGCCCTGGCCATGACCAGCGTCGCCGGAATCGGCCGGTTGCCGCAAGTATCGTTGCCCCTGGGGAGCGCGGAGGGCGTTCCTGTCGGGCTGTCGCTGCTTGCGGGCAATGGTCGCGACCCCTTTCTCTTGGCGCTGGTCCGCGATCTGGGAGTCGGCTGAACGGCGTCACGCCAAAATCTCGCGAATGGGATTCCCGTGGTCGATCTCCAACCGCTTCCGATTGGGCAGTTCGAGGCGGCGCGAATCGAGGCCGAGCTGATGCAAAATGGTGGCGTGCACATCAGTGACGTAATGGCGCTGCTCGACGGCATGAAAGCCGAGTTCGTCCGTCGCGCCATGAACCACGCCGCCTCGAACCCCGCCCCCAGCCAGGAAAACCGAGAAGCCGAAAATGTGATGGTCGCGGCCGTCCGTGCCCTGCGTTCCCGGAGTGCGGCCAAACTCGCTGGCGAAAACAATCAACGTTTCGTCCAGCAAACCGCGCCGTTTTAGATCGCGGATCAAACCCGCGATGGGGCGATCGACGGCGAGGCAGTTTCGCGAATGATTCGCCCGCAGCCCGCCATGCGCATCCCAAACGCCTGCCCCTCCGGCTCCATGCTGAATTTGAATGAACCGAACGCCTCGCTCCACAAGACGCCGCGAAGCCAAAAGCTGCGAACCAAAATCGCGCGACTCGGGCCGGTCGACGCCATAGAGGCGTTTCGTCTCTTCGCTTTCGACGTTGAAGTCGAGCGCTTCGGGCAAGGAACGCTGCATGCGAAAAGCAAGCTCGTACGATTGGATGCGTGCCGCCAGAGCCGGGTCGGAGGGATATTGGGCCGTGCGGAAACGGTTCAGCCGATTGATGAGCTGAAAACCGACGCGTTGTTCGTCTTGAGTCATATCGCTGCTGGGCCGGCCGTAGTCGAGCGGGTTGGCCGGATCGATGCGCAGCGGCACCGCGTCATGCGAGGGGCCGAGATAATGGCCATCGCGAGCGTTCCAATATTCGCGTCGGCCGATTGAAACGAACTGCGGCAGATTTTCGTTGAGAGTGCCCAGGCCATAATTGACCCAGGCGCCGAGCGTCGGGAAATCGCCATCGAGCATGTGCCGGCCCGAATGAAATTGCGTCTGGGCGCCGTGATTGTCGTCGGTCGTATACATCGAACGGATCACGGCCAGATCGTCGGCGCAGGCTCCGATGTTCGGCAGCCAATCGCTCACATCCATGCCGCACTGGCCCCGTTTTCGAAATCCGACCTGCGTGCTGAGAATGCGATTGCGCTGCTGGCCGTTGGCGTCGTTGACGACGACGACGCGGGCCAAGCGCAGCCGTTCGGGATCTTGCACATCGCGAAAAGGAGTTTCCGCGATCGTCTTGCCCGCATAGCGATCGAGCATCGGCTTGGGGTCGAAGGTTTCGAGATGGCTGACGCCGCCGTTCATGAACAACCAGATGACGTTCTTGGCGCGCGGCGCAAAATGAGGCCGACCGTCGGGAGGCGACCACGCGCCTTCCGACGCGAACCCTTCGCGCTGCAGCAGCGCGGCAAGAGCGATCCCGGTCAAACCGGTCCCCAGGTCCGTCAAAAACGAGCGGCGGTTGACGGTCGTCGAAGGTGTCATGGTGCGAACCCTTAGCGTACGGTCACGAAGTCATTATGGTTGAGCAGCGCCAGGATCAAATGGCCACGCGACCGGAGCGCGGCATCCGCACGCGAGCCAGCCAGCGCACGCCATTCGGCGAGCGATTCGAGGCACGCGGACCGTTCCTCCGCCGTCGGCGCCGAAGCCAGGATCCATGCGAACGCGGCATCGATGAAGTCCGCATCGCTCGCCTTGGCGCCGAGCCGTTCGTGCAGTTTGCCGTTGATTTTGGCGGCCATCGTCGACGCCACCTTGCTATTGGCGAGCGCCAAAGCCTGTTGAGGCACAATGCTCTCGGAGCGCCGATAGCACTCTTGCACGGCTGCGTCGTCGAAAAGGGCCAAGAACTTCTGATTATCGTTATGAGAATGAACGAAATAGAGCCCGCGCCGCGGCGAGAGCTCGTCGGCGATCGACACGGAAGGACCGCCCAGCCGAAAATCGAGTTCGCCCGCCAAATGAAACAGAGCGTCACGCAGCGCCTGAGCTTCCATGCGAACCGGTTCACGCCTCCATAGCAGCCGATTTTCGGGGTCGATCGCGACGGTCTTCGGGTCGGCGTCCAGAGCTGACGACGAGAGCCGATAAAACTGCGATGTCGCGATGAGCCGGTGGATGTGCTTCATGCTCCAACCATTTTCCATCAACTCGACCGCGAGATAATCGAGCAATTCGGGATGGCTCGGCGTCGCCCCCTTGCGGCCAAAGTCGAAGACCGTGGCCACAAGCGGCTTGCCGAAATGACGGCTCCACATCTGGTTGACCGCGACGCGCGCCGTGAGGGGATGGCGCCGATCGGTCAGCCACTGCGCCAGGGCGCTGCGGCGGCCGGAACTCGTGGCGGGAAACGTCCGTATTTGAGCCGCCGTGGCGTCGAGGTTGGATTCGGCGGTTTTACGCGCGCCCTGCAACGAAGTGAACGCCTCGCCCGGGATCTCGATGGCTTGCCGCGCACGAATCGCCGCCTCCGCCGCGGCGCTCCGCATTTTTTCGATTTCGGGACGTTTCGGGACCGCGGCGACGCTCAGATCCACGTCGATGCGCGCAAGCGCTTCTTCCGCTTGCAAAGCCGCCAATGTCTTTTCCTCACGCACGGCCGCTCGCGCCACCTCGACAGCGTTCCCGTCCTTTTGGGCTCGGGCACGCTCGGCGGCGACGCGCGCCCGTAGAACGGCCGGTTGGGCTTCGGCCACGAACAACGCCTTCTCTGCGGCCGCGACCTTGGCTCGCCATGCCTTGTCGTCCTTCGATTCCTGGAGGTCGGCGTTGGCCTTCTCCAGCGCCTTGCGGGCTGTATCGACCTGCGTTTGCGCGGCGCGCAAGTGATTTTCGAGCACGTGCGGCCGTAAGCTCGGGAACTGAACTTCGAGCGGCAACTCGACAGGCTGAATCTCGAGAGGCCGCCAGGTGAGCAAGGCGGGCACAGCCGGAGCGATGGGGCGATCCTTGACGGGCTGGCGATCGTCGCCTCGCACGAACAGAAACGTCGGAGCGCTCACATGGGCATCGTACGCATGAGCGATGCCGTCCTTTTCGAAATCGATTTCGTTCGGAGCCTGCTCGGTGCGGATTTGATACGGCTCGAAGAAGGCGCGCAGACGGTAGTAGTCGGCCTGGCTGATGGGGTCGTATTTGTGATCGTGGCACTTGGCGCAGTTGAACGTGAGCCCGAGGAACGCTTTGGAAGTGTGTTCGACCGTTTCATCGAGCCAGGTCGTGCGGTTGAACTTGAAATACTGCCGGACAAGGTAGCCGCCGGCACGGAGCCGATCGAGATCGTTCGGATAAAGCTCGTCGGCAGCGAGCATTTCACGCAGCATCTGATCGTAACCCTTGTCGGCGTTGAGCGACTCGACGATCCAATCGCGCCAACGCCAAACGTGCTTTTGGCTGCTGCGGATTTCGGCGCCCAGGCCCCAGGGGTCGCTGTACCGCCAGACATCCATCCAGTGCCTACCCCAACGTTGTCCGTAATGCGGACTGCTCAGCAAGCGATCGACGACTTTCTCGACAGCGTCGGCCGATTCGTCGCGCACAAAGGCATCTTGCTCGGCCAAGGTCGGAGGAACGCCGACGAGATCGATCGACAACCGGCGCAGCAACAGTCGACGGTCGACCTGAGAT
>JBAXFO010000298.1:0-6113 GCA_037139885.1 Planctomycetota bacterium | reverse complement strand
GAATTTGGTCGTACGCCGACGAGCGACAACAACGACGTCGCCAAGAAAAAAGGCATCGGCCGCGATCACAATGCCGGCGGCTTCACCGTCTGGATGGCGGGCGGCGGCGTGAAGGCCGGAAGCGTGTACGGCGGCACGGACGAGTTCGGCGCACTGGCGGCCGAGAATCCCGTCGACGTTCACGATCTCCACGCGACGATTTTGCATCTGCTAGGCTTCGACCACGAACGGCTGACATACCGCTATGCAGGCCGGGATTACCGGTTGACGGACGTCGCGGGACGCGTCGTCAAAGGAGTGCTGGCCTAGATGAGCGCATTTTCATTTCAGATCCGAAATCACGGTCTCGTCGGCACCGTCTTCCTGCTCGCGGCGGCGACGCGTCTCAGCGCCGAGGACACGGATTTCTTCGAATCCAAGATCCGTCCGATTTTGGTCGAGCGGTGTTACGAATGCCACAGCGCTGGAAAAAAGCAGAAGGGCGGCCTGCTTCTCGACACGAAAGCTGGAGTGCTTAAAGGAGGCGAAACGGGCCCCGCGCTGATCCCGGGCAATGCCGCGAAGAGTCTGCTCATTCAGGCCGTGAAATGGTCGAGCGACGATTTGCAGATGCCGCCGAAAAACAAACTCACCAACGAACAGATCGCAGACCTCGAAACGTGGGTGAACAAAGGAGCGCCCGATCCGCGATCCGGTGAACGAACGCTCACGAAGATCGAACAGCATTTGGAGGATGCCAAAAAGCATTGGGCGTTTCAGCCGCCGGTCGATTCGAAACCGGCTTCGCTTGATGCGCTTG
This sequence comes from Planctomycetota bacterium, assembly GCA_037139885.1. GTDB lineage: Bacteria > Planctomycetota > Planctomycetia > Gemmatales > Gemmataceae > JAIEPT01. The sequence continues at coordinate 5,314 of JBAXFO010000298.1, read as the reverse complement.
CCGGATTAAAGCCTTCGCAACTCGCGGACAAACGCACACTCATTCGCCGTGCCTTTCTTGACCTCGTCGGGGAGCCTCCGACATACGATGAAGTGAACGCCTTCGAGGCGGACAACTCGCCGCAAGCATTCGAGAAACTCGTCGATAAATTGCTGGCCGATCCGCGCTACGGTGAACGCTGGGGGCGGCACTGGCTCGATGTCGCGCGCTACGCCGACAACATGGGTTCGATTTTTAACGGCGACGACACCTATCCTTTCGCGTGGACGTACCGCGACTACGTCATCAAGGCCTTCAACGACGACAAGCCCTATGATCGATTCATTCTCGAACAAATCGCGGCCGATCAACTCGACACCGCGAAGGATCCGCTCACGCTCGCCGGGATGGGATTCCTTGGACTTGGCACACGCAAGGATCGAAGGCTCGACGACGACACGCTCGACGACACGATTGATGTCATCGGCCGGGGACTGATGGGATTGACAATCGGATGCGCGCGCTGCCACGATCACAAGTTGGAGCCGATCACGACGAAGGATTATTACGGGCTCTACGCGGTCTTAAAAAGTAGCAAAGAGCCTGACATCCCGCCCGCATTGCCACAAGCGGACACGCCCCAGACACGCGAATACGCTGAGAAAAACAAACTCGCGCGTTCGGAGTACATCCGTATTCACGCGTTCGAAGCCGATCGGTCGATGAGCGCGATTCGCTCGCGTTTGGGCGACTATCTTCTGGCCGCGCGCGACTCGGAATTCAAGACCATCTACGAAAGCAAAACGGTCAAGGGGGACATCGTTGATGCGCGCCGCCTCAGCAGCAGCGTTCATGGCCGCATGGTCAAGAGCTGGGACAAATGGGTCAAAGGCCACGCGAACGTCTTCGGGCCGTGGCTCGAACTCTCGGCACTGGGCGACGCCGACTTCGCGGCCAAAGCGAAGCCGTTGTGTGAATCGTTTGGAAAGAATGCGGACAAAAAACTGCACGCGTCGGTGGCGCGTTCATTTGCCAAAGCCGCGCCCAAAACACTGCGCGACGTGGCGGACATCTACAACAATCTTTACGCCAGCGAAGTTGACGCGTTGTGGGCGGAGAGATGGCGCGAGCCGTTGAGAGCCGCTTGCGCGCCGACTGAAGAAGAACTGGGGCTGCCGCTGAAGGAGCTTGAAATCCGCGCGATCGAACGCCTCAATACTGTCCAACGCGCCAATGCGCTGCCCGAAGCCGACGATCAGGCGTTGCGCGCCATTTTTATCGAAGAGGGCTCGCCATTCTTTTTCGCCGCGAAAGATTTTCTGTCGAGCCAGCTTTACTCGACGCGCGATGTCGCTGATGGATTGCGCCGCAACGCCACCAAAGCGGTGAATGAGTTGGCCAACCATCCGGGCGCTCCCGCGCGGGCCATGGTGTTCGTGGACGAAGCCAAGCCGTACGAAGGGAAAGCCTTCGTGCGCGGAAACCCCAAGACGCCCGGAGCCGATGCGCCGCGCCAGTTCCTCTCCGTTTTGAAGGCTGTTTCGCCCGAGCCGTTTCCAAAAGACAAAAGTGGCCGGCTCGAATTGGCCAAGGCCATCGCGAACAAAGACAATCCGCTCACCGCACGCGTGATTGTCAACCGCGTCTGGAACTGGCACTTTGGAACGCCGCTCGTCGGCACGCCCAGCGACTTTGGTTTTCGCGGGGACAAGCCGGTCAGCCAGCCACTGCTCGACCACCTCGCCGCGTGGTTCATGCAGAATGGCTGGAGCATCAAGAAACTGAACAAATACATCTTGCTGACCGCCGCCTATCAGCGCGTCGACTTTCCCCTGCAACCGTTGGAGCTGGAGCCGTTTCGTGATTCGGTGCTGGCGGTCAGTGGGCGTTTGAAAACGGATCTGTTCGGCAAGCCGGAGAAGATCGGGGAATCCGTCCGCCGCACCGTTTATGGTTACGTGGATCGCAAGGCGTTGTCTTCGCTGTATCGCAGTTTCGATTTCCCCAGCCCGAGTTTCAGCGCGCCGATGCGTGGACGCACGGCGTTGGCGCCTCGCGCGCTCATTCTCCTGAACAGTCCGCTCATGACCGACAGCGCCAAAGTGCTCGCCGCGTCGCTGGCCAAAGATGTTCCCGACGACAATGCGCGCATCGTTGAACTCTACCGGCGCGTGCTCCAGCGTCAGCCGACGGAGAAAGAATCGCAACGCGCGCGCGATTATCTCGCCGCCTATCCGCCCAACGATCTCGTGCATCCGGAGTCGCAGGACTGGCAATACGGTTACGGCGATTTCGACCCGGCCGCGAAGAAACTCAAAGCCTTCGCACCGCTCAAGGCATTCGATGGAAAGTCGTTCAAAGGCACGCTCAAGACCGCCGACGGCAAACCCAGCGAAGTGAAGGTTGATGCGATGGGCGGGGACTCGGGCCTCACGCCCGCGCTGAGCAGCATCCGGCGCTGGATCGCGCCGATTGACGGCGAGATCAACATCGCCGCCGAACTGACTCACACCGATGCCAAGACCGAAGGCGTCGTCGCACGTGTCGTCAGCAGCCGCTCCGGCGAACTCGGCGAATGGAAAGCCAAAGCACAGTCGGTGTGCACGGACCTCGCGAAAGTTCCGGTGCAAAAGGGAGACGTTTTGGATTTTATCGTCAGCAGCCAAAGCGGCAAAGACGCCGGACATTACCAGTGGTCGCCGGGCATCATCGTGCCCGGAGCGGACATGCCGGGAATGCCCGGGATGGCGCGGCGCTGGGACGCCCGCGTCGATTTCTCCGACCCCAACAAACCGGCAAAGCCGCTGACCGCCTGGGAGGAATTGTGTCAGGCGCTGTTGTTGTCGCCGGAATTCGCGGTGATGGAATAAGGGACCCAGGCCGTCCGCTGCTTGCGTCGTTGTGCGCCGGTGTTTCTATGGGATTCTTGCCGCTGAAGCGCAGGCGAAAAGTGTACTGTTTCGCTCAGTGGGTGCATACTTGAAACGTCGGATCGAATGAGAAAGGAACACATTTGAAACCCACCCTCACCCTCCTCGCAACCCTGCTGCTGACGACGTTGGTCGCGTTACGTGCCGCCGACATCCCCATCACGCTCGACAAACCCGGCAACGTCTCCGCCGCGATCTACGACGTGCAGGGCCGAATGGTGCGCGAATTGGCTCGTGCTCAGCCGATGCCGGGCGGCAAACACTCACTCGCATGGGACGGGCTCGACATGGATGGGAAGGCGGTGCCGGCGGGGAAATATGAGTGGCGCACGCTTCAGACGCAGGGCTTGCGCAGCGAGTATCTCATGAGCGTGGGCACGAGTGTCGGCCAGCGTTGGTGGCCGGGGAATCATGCGGGGCCGACGTCGGTCGTGGTGGCGGATGACTCGCTCATCATCGCCGCGAATCCCGAGGGGCCGCCGCTGATGACGCGCGTGGGATTCGATGGGAAGGTCATCTGGGAGCGCTACCAGTTTGAACCGGCGCGCAATCCTTACGATGTCGCGGTCGGCGGCGGGAAGGCGTTTTACTTGCAGGACAATGGCAAGGTCTTCGTGCTCGATTTTGAAACCGGCAAGCCCGTGGGCAAAGGACAGCACGGCACGACGCTCCCCGCGATGGTTCCCGTGAAGACGTTTGTTTTTGGCAGCGGTCAGGCAGGCGCGGAGGAAACGGCGGTGCCGCTCGCGCTCGTGGATGCGAAGACGGACATGGGCTGGGATAAAGTGGAGGGCATGAAGCAAAGCAGCGGCGGTCTCACCAGCGATGCGCTGGAGCCGCGTGTGTTTGAAGCACCGCTGCCGAATGGCGAGTATCTGCTGCGCTATCACTACGGCGACGACGCGCAGCAGACGACGCTAGTGGAAGTGCAGCCCAACGGCATGGAAGCCTCTCCGGGCCACCACACTCTGGCCGACAAAATGGCGTGGTGGCAATTGCCGCCGTCCGCTGCTGGCTCAAAGACGGAGCCGCTCTTTCTCCCGCAAATCTACCAACTGCCCCGCGCCGTTCCGGTGAAGGACGGCAAGCTGCGCATCAAGTTCATCCCGGAAAGTCCGCGTGCGACACCGAAGGCCGCTCATTGGGGCCTGCGGAAGATCGAAGTCATCGCGATGGCGGATCGCATCGCGGCGGATGATGCCACGCTGCTGCTCTCCTGCCGTGGAGGCGGTCGCTTGCTGTGGCTCGATCCCGCCACGGGCACCACGCTCGACACCATGCCGCTCGCCGACGTGCGCGACATCGCGCTCGGGCCGAAGCATGAAGTCTTCGCGCTGATCGGCGAGATCGTGGTGCGTTTCACCCGCGAAGACAAAAAGCCCAGCACGTTCCTGCGCGGCTTGCGTGATGCCGTGGCGCTCGATGTGGATGCGAAGACTGGCGGAATCATTGTCGCCGAGGGCGGCTCGGTTCAGCAGGTTAAGTGCTTTGATGCCGCAGGCAAACTCATCGCCACGCACGGTCGCGCCGGTGGCCGCAAGCTCGGCCGCTACGAACCGCACGACTTTGCCAGTCTGCAAGGAATCGCAGCCGATGGACACGGCGGCTTTGTGATCATCGAGAAGGACGCCGTGCCTCGCCGCACCGCGCGCTTCGATGCGAAGGGCGAGCCGGTGAAGGAATGGTTCGGCGGCATGGATTTCTACACGCAGACCGCGCTCGATCCGTCCGATCCATCGATCGGCTGGATTCGCCAAGACGACGAAACGATCGTGCAGGCGAAGCTCGATTACGCCAAACGCGACTGGCAGCCCGTCGCCGCGTATCGCTGGACGGAGATGTTTGATCCGAAGGGCGGCGGCACCGGCGATTCGCTCTATGCCACGCGGCAGAACTATCCGCCGTGGTTCGCCGGTCGTGTGCCTAGCTTCAACCGCATGAGAACGATGCGCCGCGATCTCGATGGCGATGGCAAACCGGAACTGCTGCTGGAGTTCACCACGATGCCGTTGTTGCTCGTGCATGATGAGAAGCATGATCGTCTGCGTCCGCTCGCCTGTCTCGGTCTCATGCATCGCGACCTCTGGGCAGCGGGCAACACCGCGACCGTCGAGCAACTCCCGCCCGCCTGGGCCGAGGCCATCCGGCTCGCGGGTGGCGATCCTGCGAATGCAACCAAGCGCATCAAATACGCGCACTACTCGTGGTCCGATGAAAACGGCGATGGCCTGATCGACGCGAAGGAACTGCGTCTCGGCGAAGCGCACCGCGATGGGACCTCCGCCACGCAACCCAACGGCGGCTTCTGCCTGCGCGTGGACGCTGCATTGAATGCCTGGATCGGCAGCGGCGGCACCGACAAGGACGGCATGTATCGCATCTTCAAACCCGAGCGCATCACCGAC
>JBAXFO010000297.1:0-6124 GCA_037139885.1 Planctomycetota bacterium | reverse complement strand
GAACGGACTTCGTACGGCGACTGAAATCAAGCCATGAGCCGAACGCCCCAGGCGATTTTGATTCTCTCGATGCTTGCCGGTTCATGGCTCGGCATGCAGGCGGTTCACGAACTCGGGCACGTTCTCGGCGCGCTGATGACGGGCGGCCGAGTCGCCCGCGTCGTGTTGCACCCGACGACGATTTCACGCACCGAACTCGTCACGAATCCGTCGCCGTTGATCGTTGTTTGGGGCGGTCCGGTTTTCGGCGCGCTCGCTCCGCTTCTGCTCTGGTTGCTCGCCGCGGCCTTGCACATGCGTGGGGCCTATGTCCTGCGTTTCTTCGCCGGCTTCTGCCTGATCGCGAATGGGCTCTACATTGCGGTCGGCTCTTTCGACGGCGTTGGCGATTGCGGCGAAATGCTGCGCCATGGATCCCAGCGTTGGCAACTCTGGCTCTTTGGCGCCGCAACGACTCCTTTCGGCTTTTGGCTCTGGCATGGCCAAGGCCCCCACTTCGGATTTGCGCCCGCGAATGGCCAAGTGGACCGCGGCGTCGCTTATGCCACTTTGATTAGCTGTTTTATCCTGGTCGCGATCGGGGTGTCCACAGGCGGCTCATAAGTCGGACGCGGTTCGCCGTTCACCCATCAATCCCCCTTCACCCATTTGCTGTCGGTCCCGGCCAGAGGGCCGCCGGGCGTTGGCCGCCAGAGGATTTCGCGTTCGATTTTCTCGGCCATCGCGAAATCCTTGTCGGTGATGCCGCCTGCGGAATGCGTTTGCAGTTTCACCCAGAGCTTGCCCCAGCTGACGGCGAGGTCGGCGTGATGATCGGCGGCTTCGCAGAAAAAGCCGATCGCGTTGGTGGCCATCAAAGTCGCCCGCCAGCCATCGGTCGTGTATTTGCGACGCAGCCAACCGTTTTCGAGCGTCCAGGCCGTCAGGCCCAACTCGGTGAGGCGGGCTGTGATCTCGGCCTCGGAATAGGTCTTTTCTTTCGCCATGGGAGGACTCCTTGAGCCGTGAGGGAACCGCAGTCATCCTACTCGATGCGCAAAGAAACGACGCGGGGGACTTTCATCCCTCGCGTCGTCGGTTTGCTTCGAATCGCCAACCACGATTAATGGTTGAGGATGAACTCGTTGCTGTTGAGCAGCGCCCAGAAGATATCCTGATAATAACCGACGGCGAAGGCGGTGGCGTTGTTCATGCGTCCCTTGAGAGCGGGATTGTAGAACATGAACATTTTCGGGTCGGTCAGCCGGGTCATCTCTGCCGGGGTCGAGGGACGATTGAGGGCGGCCAGATAGAGGCGATTCACCGCGTTGGCGTTGATGCCATTGCCGACCTTTTCGCCCTTGCCGCCGATCAAGCTGGCGACCGTGCCGACGTTCGTGTCCATGATGGCCGAATTGATGTCGTCGCCGTTCATCAACATGAGAGCTTGCACGACCGTACCGGTGAACGTTCCTTCTTCGCCTTCGTCGTTGCCGAAGTTGAGGACGAGCTTGTCGAGCCATTGCTCGCGGGCGGCGCGGCGAGCGTCTTTATCGGTCGAGGTCTTGCTGGCAGTCGCCGTCATGAGGGAATCGAACAGCTGTTCCGGCGACATCGACTTGAGCAACATCCGGGCGAAGAGAACTTCGTCGTCCGGCTTGTCGTTCGTCTTGTTCGCCTTGCTCGACAGACCATAAGCCTGGCTGTTGCAAATCCAACGCATCAGGTCCTTGGGATTGTGCTGATGCTGGCGGAATTCCTCGGCCAAATAATCGAGAAGCTCAGCGTTGGTGACCGCATTGTGCTCGCCGAAGTCGTCCGCGGCATCACGAGTGAACGATTTGCCGAAGAAATGCGCCCAGGTCCGGTTGACGAACACCCGGGCGAAATTCGGATCGTTGACAATGAACTTGGCGAGTTCGGTGCGCCGGCTGCCGCCCGTGGGGATGTTCTTGACGCGGGTGCCGTCGAGGAATTGCACGCTGGTGTATTTGAGCAAACCGCTACGGCGTTCGTACGAGACCATGCCCTTTTCGTTGTAATCGTTCTCGTCGTGCAACTCAATTTGCGGATCGGTCAGATCCTTACCCTTCTTCTTGGCCATCATCATGGGGCGCTGGCTGACGGTGGTTTGGCGGAAGAAGGCGTTGATGCCCCAGAACTGACCCTGTTGCAGATCGCCGTTGAACGGGTGATCGTGGCATTGCACGCACTGGGTGCGGACGCCGAGGAACAGACGCGTCGTCCGCGAGGTGACGGGGACCATGTCGTAACGGCCGTTTTCCTTGAGCTCTTCCGAAGAAGCCTTGCCCTTTTTGCCTTGATCTTGCCGAATCTCGTCGCCGATGTGATGGGCGATGAAATTCACCGCGGCATTTTCGTTCGTTTTGCCCGAAGCGGTCAACATGGCGGTGACGATCTTCGACCAATCGGCGCCGCCCGTCCCGGCGCTGCCGCGCGGGCCTTTGCCAGCCGTGGAGGGAGTCGTCTTGCCGGGAACGACCGGGGCGCCTTCTTTGGCGTTGAATTGTTCGGTAAGCCATTCGCGCATCTGTTCTTGATACGTCTTGCGCGAGCCCGTGCGGGTGAGGAGCATCACCGTCCACATGTTCGCCAGGTTTTCGCCGCACTCGGGATTCCTGAGGAGGTTTTCCACAAGCCAGGCACGGCGCGTCGAAGCGCTCTGCTTCATGTACGCGGCAATCTCATTCTCGGTGGCGATGCGGCCCACGAGATCGAGCGAGACGCGGCGAATGAATTCGTAATCGGTGCAGCGTTCGGAAGGATTGACCTTGTTGCCGATCCAGTTCGCTTTGATCAGTTCATTGATCTTGGCGACCTGGGGTTTGCCGTGCTCGGTGACCATGAAATCGATGACGGCCGGGATTTGCGGCACGTACTTCACTTCGGCCTTTTTCGTTTCGGGAGCGTCGTCGCCCTCTTTGGCGTCTTTGGCCTTGGCGGCTTTGGTGTCTTTCTTCGCTTGGGCAATCAGCGAATTGCCGTCGACCAAGACAAGGCCTCCGATGGCCAATGAGCCGAAGATGACCGGCATGAGCCGACTCCAGCGAAAGACTTGCGTTGACGAGCTCGACATTTCAAAATCTCCCTTGCCAAACAAACCGATATTGCGGAATTGCCACCATGCGAATCGTTTTACGACGAGAATACGTTGTGTATCTTAAAGACGAGACGACGAACCTGTCAAACGGAATCTTTTTCAGGCCATTTTCCGAGCCATCATGAGCTTACAAGTGCCTGATCTTTGAGACGCAGCTCAGGCAGCGAAAGTTCCAAGAAATCAAAAGAAATTTTGTCCGGCTCGTTTTGAACGTGGGAGTTGACGAATCGCCTTTGCCCGCCAACGTCAGGCGTCCGGCGACCGCATACAATAACGCACCATGAAGACGAAGGCGGAAATTGTCGCTGATTGGTTGCCGCGCTACACCGGCCGACCGCTGCACGCCTTTGGCGAGTACATTTTGCTCACCAATTTCACCAATTACGTCGAGATGTTCGCCGAGCGGTTCGAAGTGCCGATCATGGGACGCGACAAGCCGATGCAGTCGGCGACGGCGGAAAACTTGACGATCCTCAATTTCGGCATGGGGAGCGCCATGGCGGCCACCGTCATGGACCTGCTCTCGGCGATCAACCCGAAGGCCGTCCTCTTTCTGGGCAAATGCGGCGGCTTTAAAAAAACGAAGGTCGGCGACTTCATTCTGCCCATCGCCGCCATCCGCGGCGAAGGCGCCAGCAACGATTATCTTCCCCCTGAGATCCCCGCGTTACCGTCGTTTCGGCTTCAGAAGGCGCTTTCGGCGGTGATCGTTCGGCAGGGCCGCGACTATTGGACCGGAGCCGTCCACACCACCAATCGCCGGGTCTGGGAACACGACGAAGACTTTAAGGCCTATCTGCGTAAGACGCGCGTCATCGGCATCGACATGGAGACCGCCACCATCTTCGTCGTCGGCTTCGTCAACCACATCCCCAAAGGGGCGCTGTTGCTCGTCTCGGACAATCCCATGCTCCCCGAGGGCGTGAAAACGTCCCGAAGCGACAAAGCCGTGACGCAAGATTACGTCAGAAGCCATCTCGAGATCGGCATCAGTGCGTTGATCGAACTTCGCGATTCGGGCGAATCGGTGAAGCACCTCCGCTTCGAATGACCCTGGTGAATTACGTAGGTCGAGTTAAGCGGGGCACGCAGCTCGCCAAAAGGCGCAAACGCGTTATCCAACATCTGCGATCGAAATGATGTCGACCCAGAATGGGACGGTATACTGGGATGAGAACGGGAATCGCGATGCTGGACGGCATCCGCTGTCATTTCTGACCGCGCGGAATCGTACAAGGGGCCCGGTCTGGCGATCGTCGGCGCCGCCAAAGAGCCCGGACCCGCCGACCGCAGCGATGTGAATCGGATTGTTGCGGATGTCGCCTCCCACGGCAGCGGGTTTCGCGATTTGATTCACGCCGTCGTGCAGAGCGATCTGTTTCGCAATAAGTGAAAACGACGGGTTAGCGACGGAGCGCACGCGTGACGCGGGTGTTTTGCCGGTAGTTCCACTCAGTTTCGCGGCCCATGCGGTCGAACTCCATGGCTCCCGTTTGCGGGTTCATGGTGGTGACCAGGACATGGCCGTTGGGGAGCTTGGTGGCGGCGACGGGTTGGGTGACGTTCACTTCCCAGACCGATTGGCCCTGGGCGTCGTATTCGACGACCTTGTTTTCGGAATTGTGCGGCACGAGAACTCGGCCATTGGGCGAGACGTGCAGCCGGCCGCCAAACAGCTTCGTGCCGATATCGATGTCGAAGCTGTGCAGTTCCTTGCCCTTTTCGTCCATGCGGATGATACGGCCCTCCGATGTGAGGGCGACGATTTCGCTGTTGGGCAGCTTCGTCACTTTCATTAACCGTTCGGTTCCGGGCATGGTGAACGACATGACTTCGTTCCCTTTTTCATCGACTTCCAGGCACTGCGAATCGGTGGCGATGAAGGTGTTGCGATTGGGCAACCGCTGCGCCATCAGCGGGCCGCCGATCGCTTTCTCCCATTTGATTTCGCCGCGGAAGCGATCGCGTTCGGTGACACGGCCGGCGTGATATTCGGCGACCAGGACATTGCCGTTTGCCAGAGGCTGGACATCGAGCGGGAAAACGACGCCTTCAATCTGCCAGACGGTTTCGTTCTTGGCGTTGAGCTCGCGGATGCGGCCTTCGTCGAGCAAAACGACGAGCGTGTGGCCGAGCATGGCGGGCGTTTCGTGCAGTTTGGCGAGAACAATCTGCTTTTCGTTCTTCGTCCACCAGGCGGTCCAGGCGTCCTTGAACTTCGCCCGTGTGGCCGCATCGCCGACGCGGACGACCTGAGGCGCGTTGTGTCCCTCGGCGATGCGTTGCAAAATGTCTTCCGCGGAACAGGCCTGGGCCGGGGTCGCCAGGGGCAAAGCCTCGATGAGGACCGGCACCGCCGACTTTTCGCCCGCGAGCACAAACGCCTCGGCGACGCGCAGACGCACGAGCGGATCGGCGTCAGCCAGCAGTTTCTTGACGGCGGCTTCTTGCCCTTTGACTCCCGCAAGCGCTTCGCCCGCGGCGGCGCGACGGGGAGCCAGCGAGTCGGTCAAGGCGGTCACCAATTCGGGGTGGGCGTGCCCATCTTTCCGAGCGACCTTTCGCAGGGCGCTGCGCACTTCATCGCTGACGAATTCGCTTTCGGCATAAGGAAGATAGGCGAGGAGCGTCGGCGCCAGTTCCGAAGGATTTCGGGAACTGAGCACGCGTACGGCGCTGGCGGTCACCTCGGCCAACCGCGTGCCCACCGCGCCGGAAGTGCCGACCATGACCGAAGCGGGTTTGCCTGCGGCGCAGCTCGACACCTGGTTCGGCATTGCCGGGCCGGCGGGCATGCCGCGGCCCATTGTCATGCAACTCAATCGCGATCTCGCCGCCGTGCTGCAGGACGCGGATACGCGCGAACGCATCACGCGCCAGGGCGCGACGCCGGCGCCCAGTACACCCGAGCAATTGACCGCAACGCTTAAAAGCGATTTCGTACGTTTCCGAAAAATTATTGCAGACGCCGGACTCAAACCCCAGTAACCGAGGAACGAATGAAAATCAGCACCCTGATGATGG
>JBAXFO010000296.1:0-6131 GCA_037139885.1 Planctomycetota bacterium | reverse complement strand
TTTCTCGTTGTCGTTCGTCGACATATCGGGCGACTGCAAACGAAAACGATACTTCCCCTCGCGCGTCTGCTTGAATTGGTCTTCGAACGTCGCGATCGAACCCTCGACCTTGGTCAATTGCAGGAAGCTGATTTCTGGATCGACCGGGCCCTCTTGCTTACTATCAGGACGATACTCGACGCGAACTTTCACTTCGGGTTTCGCCTTGTCACCCGGCAGCAGTTGATTTTCGGGGAAGCGGACGGTGATCTTGATCGGTTCGCCGACGCGATAGGGAGTTTGCCGATCGAGGCGCAGGTCGGTGCGATTGTTGCGGCCCCGGGAAAGATAGCGGAGCGTTTGCACCCAAAACTGTCCGTAGCGAGCTTCGTCTTCGCGAAAGCGCCAACGCCACGATTCTTCGAAACCGTAGAAGAGAGACCGCCCCGAGCCGACGAACTGATGCACCGCGAGAGGCAGGCGATTCTCGCCTGGCCCGGGGAAATCGGCCTTGGCTGTCGGGTGCACGGCCAAAACTTCCGCGAGCGGTTTCAGTTTAAAGCCCGTCGCCCACCAATACATGGGGGCGAGCTTCTGCCAGATGTCTTGATTGGCGGCCTCTTCCGGCACGAAGCGGAAGATCGGATTTTGTCGACCCACCGGCGTGAGTTCGAGCCGCAAACGTTCGACGCGATCGATCGGCTCGGGGGGCGGCGTCTTCGTGAGCGGTTCGATCGGCATGACATCGGCGATGGGCGTGCCTTTGAAAGCATGCGGCCCATACATCGGCCCGGCGATCATGATGAGCCCGCCGCCGCCTTTGGTCTTGGCGTCGCCGCGCACGAAGGCGGCGATGTTTTGCATGGTCGTCGTGTCGAACGATTTGGGATTCACGTCGCCGAGAATGATCACATCGAACGCCGCCAGAGCCGCGGGGGTGCTGGGGAATTTCGAGAGCACGAATTTGTCGGTCAACGCGAAATCGGGGTCGGCGTCCATCAACACGACCTTGACGTCGACCGACTTGTTCTCCTTCTTGTCCGACGATTCGCGTTCGAGCAACGTCTTCAAGAAGCGGAATTCGTAACGCGGTTGGCCATCGACGAGAAGGACTTTGATCAGCTTGGTTTCGAGCACGTCGATGGTGCGTTCGAGGCGGAGGTTCGTCGGATTGGGCTGCTTCTCCGCTCCTTCGACCTTGGGGGGCTCGACTTCGATGATGTAAGTTCGCCGGCCGATCTGTTCGGGACGGTCGGTGAGGCGAAGCTTGACCGCCTTGCCGCTGGGATCGACCTTGACGTTCGTGCTGCCGACGACGCGTTCCTTGCCGTCCTTTTGTTTGACTTTCAGGACGACGGGAACGGTCATGTCTTTGTAGCCCTGGCCCGTGAGGCGAGCTTCGAAGATGATGCGATCTTTCACGTAGACGGTGTCTTCGCATTGAAGATCGTGCAAGCGGAGATCGCGAACTTCGCGGTCGTCGCCGATGCCGACGAAAAACAGGGGGACGCCTTTCTGGGCGGCATACTCGGCGAACTGGCCGATGGTCTCGTCGCGCGTGGTGACGCCGTCGGTGAACATGACGACAGCGGCGAGATTCGAACCGCGATAGTGATCGACGACTTGCCGTAGCGCCGTGCCGAGGCGGCTTTCTTTCCCCTCGGCGTCGAGACCCATGACGCCCTTCTTGGCCCGCTCGATGGCGAAGGGATCGGTGTTGTCGTTGATGTCGGCGAGGCTGTTTTCGCCATCAGGGAACTTCGTCGCCCGGCCTTGATGATCGAGGTGATAAAGGTGCAGTTTCATACGGCGATTGTCGACGAAAAATTTGAGCCAGTCGCGATCGCCCTTGAGCACGAGCGCCTGGGCGAGTTGCAGACGTGACGGCCGCCAGCCGGGGGCCTGGATCTGCGTGTGCATCGTTTGCAGATAGGCCAGGCGTTCGCGGAGATCTTCGACGACGGTTTCGAGGGCGGGATTCTTTTCGAGCTGAGCCTGTTTCGACGCGAGCTCCGCCTGCGCCACGGCGATCTTGGCAGGCAGTTGTTCGGCGACTTGCTGTTGGATGCGTTCGCCGAGTTCCTTGGCGCGCTTGCGGACCTTGTCGTCTTGAAACGCATCGGGCTCGCCCATGCTGCGCGAATCGTCGAACACGAAGACGAGATCGGGCCAGCCCTGGCGATCGATGTGCAACTGAAGCTGCGGCAGGAAGACGGCGAGCGTGGTCATGATCATGAACAGACGCAGCGCGGCCAACAGCAATTTGTACGCGGGCCGAACGGTGGGAGCCTCGGCGAGATAAATGAGCAGCGTCATGACGACGCTGACGACGCCGATGCAGCCGAGGATCCAGCCATCCGAGGTCGAGCCGAGAAAGACGGCGGCCCGTTCGAGGCGCCAGTTCGTCATTTCTCCAGGCGGGGGAGGGGGCACGCCGAGAATCATTTCGATGCTGGCGCGCCAGGAATCGGGGAGGAAGCTCAGGAAATCGCCCGTGCGCGCGTCCTGCCAGAGCACATAGGCGCCGAGCGCGAAAACGATCGAGGCGAAGGCCGCCACCGCCAGCGGCGCGAAGAGTCCCGTCGCCGGTTGCGCGCCGACGCCCGCCACCGACGAATAATGCCCAAACTTCCAGGCGACGATCACTTCGAGCAGCAGCAGGGCGAGGACCAGCCACAGGGCCTTGCGTGCGATATCGGGGCCGACGGGCGTGCGCTCGGGGAGAACGTCGGTGTCGCGGATGGGCGCCACGCCGCCTTGAAGCGCCGCCGCAAGGGGATCCGCGACGAGTTGGAAATCCCAGCCCGGGAAAATCGACTTGAGCTTCTCGCCGTCGACGCGCGACAGATCGCTTTCGCTGCCGCGCTGATCGGACGTCGCCGCGGGCACGTTGATGGCGAAGGGGATCTCGAGCGGTTGATTGACCAGCGCGAGGCGATAGATGCCGCTGACGTCGGTATCGGTCCAGCGGAAAACGTTGACGTCGTCGATGAGTTGCGTCTTCACCTTGGGAGACTTTTGCCCTGCGGCGAGAGCGGGCAGATGCAAGATGGCGTCGAGTTCGCCGCCGGCCGCGGGGAGGTATTCTTCGAACGGCGTGCCGACGGGGCTCGATTGTTCGCGGAGTCGGCCGGTCATGCCGTAGCGGGTGAGTTCTTGCATGAGGGCGCCGAAGCTGGGCGAACCGGGCCAGCTCGACCAGTCGAGGTTGAGCGTGCTGGTGAAGAGAATGACTTTGCCGCGCATGCGCGGCGAGACGGCGGTGGGCCGGCGCCCCTCGACGCGCGGCAGCGGCGGGTTCCATTCGATGAACGCGATGTCGTTATCCGGAATTTCCCGTGCGATCGGGCCCTTGTCGATCGACGTCCGCTCGGCGCGAAAGGTCATGAAGGTGCGTGCGCGCGTATCGGTCGCGGCGCGAGCTTGCACGTAGTTGCGGAAGCGAGCCGTGGCCAAACTGCTTTTTTCGTCCTGGCCGGCGAACTCGCGCAGCGGCGGAAGATCGTAATCGCTCTCTTGCGATTGGAGAGCGTAATGATGCTCCGCCGGCGCGCCGACTTTCTTGATCAACTCGGCAGGGAGCAAACCCTGGCTTTGGCGGAAGAGGAAGCGATTGTAGCCATCAATGTTTTCAACGGCTTTGTCGCCCAACGACACGACGAGCCCGCCGCCGCGGCGCACATGCCCCTCGAGTCGGCGTGCATCGGCAGGGCCGATCTGGGCGACGTCAGCGAGGAAGATGCAATCGAACGCAGCCAACTCCTCTTCGGGCATGTCTTGAAACTGCGCGACCGTGACCACTTTCGGGCGCAGCGGGGCGAACTTCGGCTCGGTTCCGGGGCGGAAGGGATTGAGCGCGAGCCGGAGATATTCGGTGGCCCGCTCAAACCGATCCGGCGAGCCTTTGCCGTTGACGAGCAGGACGGGAATGGTGTCCTTCACGGTCAAAACCATCGAACGGGTGTTGTCGAGTTCGAGAGCGTCGTTTTCGAGTTTCACCTGCACGACGTAGTTGCCGGCGGCGGGAAAGCGATACGCGAATTCGATGGTTCGCGGCTCGCCGGGCACGACCGCGATGAATTCGTTGCCGACGCTTCGCATCGTCAGGGGAGCGTCGCCGGCGGCTTCCTTCGCCTTGCCGATGAGCACTTCCATCTTGACGTTGGCCCGCGGCTTGTCGGAGAAATTGCGAATGGTGGCGACGAAACGCGTCTCTTCCGCGCTGAGGGCGTACGCCGACGTCAGCGTCAAATCGACGCACGCCAGATTGGGCACGCCATCGCGGCCGACATCGACGAACACGGTGCGAGCTTTTTGCTGAATCTCGGCGGTGACATCGCGTTCCTTGTCGTCCTTGGGGGCTTCGCCTTCGCGGGGAGCCGAGGAAGCGGTCGCCCAAGTCGCCTTTTGCAAGTCGGTGAAAAAATAGACGACCTGCGAGGGATAGCGGGTGCCGTTTTCGACGAGCTTCGCCGAGATCATGTTGAGGGCGGTGGGTACGGACGCGTTGCCGTGTCCCGATGCGAGGCTTTCCAGTTCGCGTTTCACCTTACGGGCGTCGGCCGAGGTTTCGCCGACGACCCAGGTCGGGCTTTCTTTCATCAGCAAGATGCTGAAGCCATCGCCGGCGGGGCAGGCGTCCATTTTTCGCAATGCGAGTTCGCGGGCGGCGTCGAACCAGCTGCGGCCATCGACCGTGGTTGTCATGCTGAGCGAACCGTCGATGACGAAGAGGTGATGCGTGCGCGCGCTGCGCGCCACAGCCGGCCCGCCCCCTTCGGGCCAAACCTTGGCCCACAGATTTTCCATCCACGGCATCACCGACGCCATCGCGAACACGAGCAACGCGATGAGCAAGCAACGGACGGCGAGCAGAAAGACCTGTTCGATCCGCAAACGGCGCGAGTTTTGTTTCTGAGCGGCCATCAGAAAGCGCATGGCGGCCCACGTCACGATCTTGTAACGCCGGCGATTAAGCAGGTGGATGATGATCGGCACCGAGACCGCCGCAGCGCCCGCGGTGAGCGTCGTCGTCCAGAAACCGAAGAAGGCGAAGAGCATGATGGTCCATCACTTGTCGAGCGGGGAGCCGAACGCCCCTCCGCGCGACGGGTTGCTTTATCGTGTCCGCATCTTGCGATGCGCCAGGTAGCTCGACAGGGCGATGTTCAGGGGCGTGTCCGTACGCAATTGTAAATAGTCGATATTCAAGTCGCGGCAGCCGCGTTTCAAGCCTTCGACGAACGCCTCCATTTGCTCCATGTAGCCCTTGCGCAGAGCCCGCGGGTCGGTGAGCAAGTCGGGATACTGTTCGAGGCCGCGGAAGAGGGTCGCCTCTTGAAAAGGGAACGTCAGTTCGGCCGCGTCCAGCGTGTGCCAGAGAATCACTTCGTGCTTGCGATGGCGCAAATGTTTCAGGCCGGCGATCACTTCGGGAACCTCGTCGAACATATCGCTGATGACGAAGACGAGCGACTTGCGCGTGAGGCGTTCGGCGAGATCGTGGAACAAGGGGCCCAGGCGGGGTGTTTGTTCGCCCGGGCCGGGGCTCATGCGGCGCGTGATTTCTTTCAGATGCGACGGCTGGCCGGAGGGCTTGAGAAACGTGCGGATCTGGCTGTCGAACGTCGCGAAACCGACGCTGTCGGATTGATGCAAGACCATGTACGCCAGGCCGGCGGCGGCCATGCTGGCGTAGTCGAACTTGGTGATGTCGCCGGAGCCGTATTTCATCGATTCGCTGACGTCGAGGATGATCCAGCAGATGAGGTTGGTTTCTTCTTCGTATTGTTTGAGGAAGAATTTGCCCGTGCGGCCGTAAACCTTCCAGTCGATGTGTTTGATGTCGTCGCCAGGGACGTACTCGCGATGCTGGGCGAATTCGACGGAGAAGCCGTGATACGGGCTTTTATGCATGCCCGAAATGTAGCCTTCGACCATGAGGCGAGCCTGCAACTCGAGTCCGCGGATTTTGGCCAGCGTGAGCGGATCGAGGAAGCGGCGCGGGTCGTCTTGGGGGGCGGGTTTGGGCATGGGCCTCACGCGGGGCTTGGATGTTGGGCCTGCAGTCGGGCGAGTTCGGCGGCGAGGGCGTCGGCGCGTGCTTTTTCGGCATTCGCGTGCGCCAACTCCGCTTCGCCTTCCTCGAGGAT
>JBAXFO010000295.1:0-6134 GCA_037139885.1 Planctomycetota bacterium | reverse complement strand
GACCGAGGGGGTGATGCTCGGCGTCAGCGCGCTGGCGCAACTGGGGATCTTCGCATTCTTGACATCGTCGTCGACCGCCGAGGTGGGCGGCTCGCTTGACGCGGCCCATCTCAGTACGGACAAATCCACGCCGCAATTCGTGGGCAAAAAGTGGGGCTTTCAGACGAAGGAGACGGGACTCTTCGTCTCATCCCCGCTCGTGGCCGACGGCAAGATCTTCGCCGCCAGCGCTCATCCGTCGTTCAAAGGGGGGACGCTCTTCTGCGTCGATTTCGAAAACGGCAAGGAAATCTGGAACTTCATCGACGACGGCGATCTCAAACAAGTCTTCTCCTCGCCCACCCTCGCCAATGACACCATCTATATGGGCGAAGGCTTTCACGAAGACCCCGCTTGCAAGCTCTACGCCATCGACGCCAAAACCGGCGACAAACGCTGGGAGTTCAAAACCAAAAGCCAGACCGAAGCGACTCCCGCTGTCGCCGATGGCAAAGTTTACCAAGGTTGCGGTAACGACGGCTTCTTCTGCTTCGCCGGCGATGCGAAGGGGACCGGCGTCGTCGAGTGGCAGTTCCCCCCCAAAGGCGTGAAAGGCCGACTGCTCCGCTTCGGCGCGGGGGCGTTGGTTCACGACGGCAAAGTCTTCGCCGGCACCGGCGTGGATCGCTTGCAGAAAGACGACCCGGGCGAAACCGCGTTCTTCTGCCTCGACGCCAAGACCGGCAAAGAACTCTGGAAGATTCCCATGCCGCAACCGGTATGGGCGGCTCCCGTCATGCACGGCGGTAAACTCTTTGCGGCGGCCGGCAATGGCGATGTCTTCAGCGACGCCCCCGCTCCCGCGGGTACGGTGCTTTGTCTCGACCCGCAATCGGGCAAAGAAGTCTGGAAGACCGACCTCCCCAACGGCGTCTTGCAGAAGCCGGCCGTGGATGAACGAAACGTCTATGTGAGTTGTCGCGACGGCCATTGTTACGCTCTCGACAGCGCCACGGGAGCGATTCGCTGGAAGGCTCCTCTCGGCGCGCCCGTCGTCGCCAGCCCCGCCATCGCTCGTTCGCTCAAGAGCGAGGCGACGACAAGTGTGTTCGCCGTCAGCGTGAAGGGGAAGATCGTGTGTCTCGATCCCGCCACCGGCACGCCGTTCTGGTCGTACAACGTCACGGGGCCGCAAGCGATGACGTTTTGCGCCGCGCCCTCCGTCGTCGTCCGTCCGTGGGAAGCAGGCGAACAACGGTTCGTCATCCTCGGTGCCGGCGACGTCCTCAGCGGCGCGAAGGCGACGCTCCTGAGCTTCGAAGATCGCATCGCCCGCTAACCCGCCACGAACGCACTCCGTTGGAAAGAGTCCACCCCCGCCATGTCCACCTCCAAGCGCCGTTGGGTCTATTTCTTCGGCTCCGGCCACGCCGATGCCGGCATTGAACTCAAAGACATCGTCGGCGGCAAAGGCGCCAGCCTCGGCGACATGACGCGGGCTCAGCTCAACGTCCCCCCCGGCTTCAGCATCTCCGCCGAATGCTGCGATCTTTACGGCAAAAACGCCAACCGCTGGCCCGACGGACTCGAGGCCGAAGTCCGCACAAATCTCGCCCGGCTCGAGTCCCTGGCGGGGCGCACGTTCGGCAAGGGGGACAATCCCCTGCTGGTGGCCGTGCGCTCGGGAGCGGCGCAGTCGATGCCCGGGATGATGGACACGCTTCTCAACGTTGGCCTCAATCCTGACTCCGTTCGCGCCATGGGCCAGCGCACGAGCAATCTCGCCGGCGCGTGGCAGTCGTACGTCCATTTCCAAACGATGTTCACACGCACGACGACTAGCCTCAGCGAAGCCGAACTCGACCGCGTCATCGATGCGTTCGTGAAATCCTCCGGCAAAGCGAGCGAAGACGATCTCGACGCGGGCCAGATGGAAGCGCTCAGCGGACGCATCGCGGACGCCTATTGGGCGCACACCGGCCAAGCGTTCCCGACCGATCCGTGGGCCGTATTGGCGGCGGCGATCAACGCCGTCTTCGACTCATGGATGAACGATCGGGCCGTCACGTATCGCAAACATCACAAGATCGTCGGCCTGCTGGGCACCGCGGTCAATGTGCAGATGATGTGCCCCTCGGAAATCTCCGGCGTGATGTTCACCGGCAATCCGGTCGACCCCAAGAGCCCGCAGATGATCATCGAAGGATCGTATGGCCTGGGCGAAGCCATCGTGCTGGGAAAGGTGACGCCCGACCGCTTTGTGATCGACAAGGCGACATGCGCCATTCTCGAACGCCATATCGCCCGTAAGGACAAACGCGTCGCCACGCTCGCGGAAGACGGCCGACGTCAAACCGGCGGCGCCGATGATGCTTCCCTGACCGACGCCCAGGTCGAAGAGCTGTCGCGTCTTGGCCTGCGCGTCGAGCAATATTTCCAATATCCCTGCGATCTGGAGTGGGCTCTTTCGAGTGGTCAATTCTTCCTCCTGCAATCGCGAGCGATCAAGTACAAGGGAGCCGCGGCGATCGATCCGGATGATCGCGAGCGTTTGCGGCGCAGCGAAATCGCGCGCGTGCAGGCGTTGGCGGCTCCCGGGGGAACCGTCTGGGCCCGCTTCAACCTCAGCGAAATCCTCCCCGAGCCGACGCCGATGACGTGGTCGATCGTGAAGCCGTTCATGTCGGCTCGCGGCGGTTTCGGGCTGATGTATCGCGATCTCGGTTTCGATCCCGATCCGTCGCTTGACAACGAATGCACGTTCGACCTTATCGCCGGCCGCGTCTATTGCAACCTCACGCGCGATCCGCGCATGCAATACGGCTCCGCTCCCTACGAACACAATTTCGCCAAGCTCAAGGCCGATCCGCTCCAGGCGATTTATCCCGCCGCCGAGATGAACCCGCGCAAGGCGTCGCTCGGCTTCTGGATGAAGTTCCCGTGGTACACGCTCCAGCAGTGGTGGGGCGAATCGAAACGGCAGGGGGCTCTGCGGACCTTCGCCGACGTCTTTGAGGAAAAGATCGTACCCCCGTTTTTACGCGATGTCGACGCCGCCGCACGCGAAAATTGGGACTCGCTCTCGAGCGCGGCTCTGCTCGAACGCTTGAGCCTCTGGCGGCATAAAACGCTCGTTGAATTCGCCCGCGAGAGTTTGAAGCCGACGCTGCTCGCGGCCATGTTGATGGCGAAGTTCGAGACCGCTTTCGCGCGCCGTTATCAACCGACCGGAACAAAACTCAAGCCAGGGGAAATCCCCGGCGCGACCCGAGCCAAAACCGCCCTGCAAGAGTTGACGATGGGCGTCCGCCCTCCCGTCGACGCCGACTTCGCGATGGGGATCGAGAAGCTGGCCAACGGCGAGATGACGCGCACGCAATTCGTGGAGACGTATGGCCATCGCGGCAATCACGAAATGGAGCTCGCCCAACCCCGTTGGCGGGAAAACGAACACGATCTCGACGACCTCACCAGCAGCGGCCTCCACCAAGTCGCCGCCAAAACGAGCTTCGCCGACACCTGGCGACGCATCGCCGCCGAGCTGCGCCTGGCTCCCTTTCAAACGCCGTTCGTCGAACGCGAACTGCATTCTTTGCATCATCTGCTCGGCCTGCGCGAAGCCGGCAAACATCACATGCTGCGCGGCTACGCCCTCATCCGCCGCGCCCTCGTGATCCTCGGCCAACGCTACGGCCTGGGCGACGGCATCTTCTTTTTGACCGTCGACGAGCTCCCCGCCTTGATCGCCAAAGACCCCGCCGACGCTTCATTGACCGCGACGAAAGAACTCATCGTCGACCGCCAACGCCAGCGCGACATCCAGCTCGCATTGCCCGTTCCGCAAGTGATCTTCAGCGACGACCTCGAAGCGATCGGCCGCGAACTCGAAATGATCGCCACCGCCGAAATGAAAGGCACGCCTCTCTCGGCCGGGCAGGGGGAAGCCGTCGCCTGGGTGCTCGACGACGTCGCCGGCGCCAAGCCTCCCGCCGCTTCGTACATCCTCGTCTGCCCCTCGACCGATCCGTCCTGGGTGCCCCTCTTCGGTAAGGCGAAAGGCCTCATCATGGAAACGGGCGGCGTGCTTTCCCATGGCGCCATCGTCGCCCGCGAATTCGGCCTCCCCGCCGTCGCCGGCATCCCCGACATCCACCGCCGCCTCCGCACTGGCCAACGCCTCTTCATCGACGGCGGCACCGGAGTGGTGAAGATTCTGTCGAACGAATAATCGCGTTCGCGGCTCTCCGCAGGAGAGCGCTGACAGGTTCCCTGAACCAACCACACGCCTGCCGCGACAAGGCAGCGCTCTCCTGCGGAGAGCCGCGAACTTGAATCGCCACCCTGTCGCCCTTCGCTCTCATGACGCTGCACGACCCCTCGATTCCCTTCGTCGCCAACCCCGACGCGGAACGTTTCAAGGAAGCGATCTTCGCTCGCCGAACGGACGAACGCTTTCGGTTGTGAGCGATTGCCTCGCCGCGACGTGTCTCGATGGGGGTTGCTTAAATTGGATTATCAGGGGGCCGCGCGGAGGCGTTTGATGTTTGCGAGGGCGGTTGTTCCAGGGGGCGAGTCGCGGTAGCGTTCCGCCAAAAGTTCCCAACCTTCGATGGCTTTTGGGATGTTTCCGAAGCGTTCGAGGGCTTTGGCCTGGGCGCTGAGGGCGTTCACTTCGTCGAGAGCGCCTTGAGCTTCGATGCGTTCGAGGAGCTTTTCGTCGCTGGCGACGTTCTTGAGGATCGTCCGGGCTTGAGCGGCGGCGGGGGTCTTCGGCCAACGTTGCGTGACCCCTTGCAAGAGCGAAACGCCACGCCAGGTGCGCCGCGGATCGTTGAGATCCGCCTGGGCGGTTTCGAGCCAGCGTCGGGCTTGCTCGGCGGCGGGGGGCGTGTCGTCAACGGTCAATTTCGGGCGGGACTTGCGGAGCCCGTGACGGCGCTCCAGATCCTCGGCCAACCAGGCATGAATCTCGCCGACCATGCTCGCGGGAGGAATCACATGGCCCAATTTCGGCATAAGGAAGAGCTTCGAGCGAATGTTGATGTCGCGAAACCAGGGCTGCATGTACTCTTCGTTTTCTTTGCGGTTGAAATCGGTCTCGCCCGTCACGAAGGCGACCGAAAGGCGTTCGTCGACGAGATGGCGTTGATACGCCGGGCCGGGGACCGGATTGGTGCCGCATAGGGGAATGACGCCGCCGAAGTATTCCGGCAATGCAAACCCGATCGCACACGCCATGCGGCCGCCGCCCGAGAAACCGGTGAGGTAAGTTTGATCGGGATCGATTTTGTAGGACCTTCGAACATCGTCGAGGACATCCAGAACGATGCGCACGCGCTGCCCGGCAGGCGTGTCGTTGCCCGCGGCAAAGGGGCTCGCGAACAGCACGTTCTTGTCTTCGCAATATTTCTGCCAGTACGTCCAGCCCGAAGGTTTTTCGCCCGCGGAGATGAACAGCACGAGCGGAGCGGGCTTGTCCTTGGCGAGGCCCTTGGGGACGAAGAGTTGATACTTCTGCTTGGCCGAGTCGAACGCGGCCGGCAGTTTCGTATCCTTCGCGGGAAAGCCACGGGCGGCGAATTCCCAGTCAAGCCGGGTGGGGGCGCTGACTTTGCGTTCGACCGGTTGAGCGTGCAGTTGCGACAGCGAACCGCAGCACAACGTGAAGAGCGCGAGCCATTGTCGAGTGGGCATGAAAAATGTCCTGATGGACGAGACGGCTGAGTTCGTTCGCGGCTCTCCGCAGGAGAGCGTTGCCGTAAAGCACGAAGCGTGACGCCTCTTGGAACGTGCGTCGCGGCTAAAAAGCCGGGTCGCTTCGGCCGAGCGTGCGTCACGGCAGCGCTCTCCTGCGGAGAGCCGCGAACGGCCGACCGTTCGATGCGGGCTCCCGTCAAGTATAACATCTCCGATTCGGCCATTGATGGCGAAACTGCGAACCGGAGGTGCTTCCTTGTGTGACGAATGGATGCCGAAAGTCCGCGTGCCGATGGCGAGCGAGTCGTTTCAGCGCCTGCCCCGCAATGCGGCTTATAACTACGAATACCTGGAAGGGGCCGCCGTCCTCTCGCCCCGGCCGCGAACGTATCACGCCATCCTCGATCTGACGCGAACGATTCCGTCGGAACTCCAGGCGTCGGCGGTCGACTACGAGG
>JBAXFO010000294.1:0-6140 GCA_037139885.1 Planctomycetota bacterium | reverse complement strand
AGGCGATGTAATGCGTGCGAGCGATTCGAGCGTGCCACGGCGATCGCGGCCCAGCGGCATCGGCCAGTGGCGGCGGCGCAGCTCCACCATCACCTTTTGCCGGGGTTCGTCTTCGAGCGCTTGCAAATCCTGTTGCGCGAGCGAAATCACCGGCTCGAGCTCGTCCGCCGGCAAAAGCGGACGCTGCACGATGTCGGCGTAAATCTCAAGCCCTGCCAAAAGATTCCGCGACAGCGTCGAACCCCACAGCCGCATGTGATATTGGCCGACGCTCTCGTCGCGATCCAAACCGAGATTGTCGAGCGCCAGGCTCAGTTCACGGCTATCGCGCTTCCCGGCCCCGCGCGTGAGCATTTCGGCAAGTACGGACGCCGTGCCGACTTGATCGGCCGGGTCGTAGGCGCTGCCTGCGGGGATGAGGAAATTGAAAGCCGCCGAGCGAACATGATCCATGCGTTCGGCAAGCAGAGTCAAACCGTTGGCGAAGACGTGGTGGTGAACTTCCTGCGGCACAGGCCGACTCCTGCGTGAGAGAGCGTCAAGATTCCTTCATTATAGGGCTGACCCCGGAGAATCGAGCGCCTCGCCAGGCGATTGGCAAGAACGAACGAATTTCCCCGTTGTGCGCGCAGCGCCGCTTGTGCCGGTTTCGCGCGATCGTTGGCCTACCGCCGTTCACCGGGAACCTCCTTCACGACCGATTCCGCGCCATCGCGGCCGTTTCCGCGAAAGAATTCCAAGTCCGGATAAAGGCCCCTTCAACAAGGAAACGCATGGCGACGAAAACTTCATTGCATGCGACCGAACTTCGCCAGGCGATCGCCGAATTCCGCGGCTATGTGCAAGCCGAACGCGGCCTGTCGCCCAACACCGTGCTCGCTTATGGCCGCGACCTGGAACGCTTCGCTCTCTGGGTCGCGAGCGGCGGCCTGAAAAACTTCCGCGAACCGACCGTCCACGAGTTGACCGGCTATCTGGCCCATCTTCAAGAAGAAGGCTTGGCGGCCCCGTCGGCGGCCCGGCATCTCGTCGCCCTCAAGATGTTCTACCGCTACGAACGCCTGGAAGGCCGCGTCGAAAATCATGCGGTCGATCTGCTCAGTTCGCCCAGCCTCTGGGAACGCATCCCGCATGTCCTCAGTCCCGACAGCATCGACAAACTCCTCGCCGCCCCGCGCAGCGACGACCGCTTTTACCTACGCGACAAGGCATTACTCGAAACTCTTTATGCCACGGGCAGCCGGGCTTCGGAAACCGTCAATCTCAAACTCGCGGATCTGTATCTGGATTCGCAATTCTGCAAGTGCTTCGGCAAGGGAAACAAACAACGCGTCGTGCCGCTCGGCGACCCGGCCATCGTGGTGATCCGGGCCTATCTCCGCGACTTACGCCCCAAACTCATCCAGACGGCGCCGACATCCCCCTGGTTGTTCGTGAGCAAGATCGGCAAACGACTCACCCGGGAAATGCTCTGGGTGATCGTCAAGAAATACGTCAAACGGGCCGGACTCAACCCCGGCACGAGCCCGCACACGTTGCGCCATAGCTTCGCCACCCATCTCCTCTCGGGCGGCGCCGATTTACGCACCGTGCAAGAGTTGCTCGGGCACGCCAACATTCGCACGACACAACTCTACACCCACGTCGATCGCGATCGCATGCGGGCGATTCACGCGAAGTTTCATCCGCGGGGGTAGTTCGAATTTGTTCGCGGCTCGTGCGTTCGCAGAGCGCTGATGGAACGCGGTTTCAGAGCTGCGTCCCGTCAGCGCTCTCCTGGGGAGAGCCGCGAACGATTTCAGCGGCCGACGAAAATCTCGTAGGTGTCGAACGCGAGATTGCGGTCGACCGTTTCGGGAAGATTTCCGCCGACAGGGAAGATAGGATTTGGCGGGAACGGGGTTTCGTAAGTGAACACTTTCGCGGCGATCGGCAGTTCGTTCGGATCGGGATTCACCTTCCAGCCATATTTGCTCTTCGCGAACTCATGGGCGGACCATTCGTTCGCCTTCTCGCTGGCCAGGCTCTTGAGGTAGGTATTAATGCCCTGGCTGGTGTTCAGCGATTTGGCGAGCAGGTCGACGCCGCGCAGCTTGCCGGCGTTCTTGAGTTCCACCGCTTTCGTGAAGGCGAACTTGGGATCGTCTTTCTTGCCGGCAAGCGGAATTTTGATGGCCTTTTCGAGAAACTTGGCGGTCTCTTTATCCTGCAGCGACGCCTTGTCTTTGGGGTCGCCGTCGCCATGCACCAACAGGATGGGCATCTGATTCTGCCGGCATGGATAATCGAGAGTTTTCAGAAGACTGACGGGGCGGGTGCCGAGTTTCGGCGAGATTCCCAGACAGACAAGACCCGTGATATTCTGGCCTTCCGCCTTCGATTCCATCTTCACTTGGAAGAAGGGCGGGATGAAATCGAACTTGTAGCGATGGAATTCGGAGTTCGCCCAGATGGCCGCCAGCGTTGCGCTTTGGTCGACGCCGATGACGAAAGTGTTGGCGGTGTTGCAAATGCCCAGATCGTTCTTCGTCCGCTCCAGGTACCCCTTGGCGGCGGCGATGTCGTTAATGAAAAGCGTATAAGCGTTCTTATCGATATCGCGCCAATCGAGCTTGGTCTTCTTGGGGCTCGCGCCTTTGGTGGCGCGGACGTTAGCGGGATAGCGAAAGTAGAGTTCGGGATCGATCTCGACGCTGTTGCCATGGCCTCGGAAATCGAACGTCAGCACGGAAAAGGTCGGTTGCAGCGTTTTGGCGAGGTCGATCCACTTCTCCTTGGCGCTCGATTCGCCGATGTTGTGCAGCATCATGACGACCGGCGCGCCTTTCACGGCCGAGCGGTAGAACTCACCCTGGATTTTGACGCCGTCCGCGGTTTCGAAGCGGACCTTTTCGGCCGCATCGAGTTCTTTCGGTTGGGCGGGGGCTTCGTGCGCCACGAAGGCGACGGCCAAAAGCAAAGCGAGAGCGAAACTGCCGAGCGACAACCGCGACATGAGGAGAGCCTCCAAGCGAGAGGACATGCGACTATCGCGATGATAAGGGCGGCAAAGGGCAGGGTCAAGTTAAACGCGGGGGGGCTGTCAACAAAAACAGCTTCGACCCGCCGCGGCGAGGGAGCACGCGTGCGGCGGATCGAAGCTGGACACGAGGTTTCCCGACCTCGTGGGCCGGTTCCATGACCTAACGGATACAGTTTTCTCCGAGTGATCTCTCTCTTGGCTCCTGCGCGGATCCAAGCACCATCCATGGCCAAGCAACCGGGTGAGAAGGTCCTCCGACCTTCGGAGAGTCCGTCGGGAGCAGCCGACGTTGATGTTGCCCGCAATTTCCAGAGCTCCCCGGCAAACATCGCGACCCTCGCTGACACCGAGTTCACCTCATCGCCACCCCCTTGGTTCGAGAAAGTCTCGTGGTCCGTCGCCACGTGCATTGGGTTGATCGAAGGGGCATTATGCACGTCGGCAAATCGGTCCGCTAGTGAACATGAGTCAAAACCGCGCCGCCTGCCCGACTTGCCCATGGGACAGCCCGCGCCGCCGACAACGCTTGCGCCGTTGCTGGACTTGACCAGATTCTCCAGGCCGGCATAATGGGCCGCCTCAGGATCGCTGCGAAAAATTTTTCCACGGAAGGGTTCACGATGAGAAATCTTCAGCTGCTCGGCTTACTCGCCGGGCTCGCTGCGACCGCCGGCGCGGCTCAAGCCGGGCCTCCCGCTCGCACCAGCATCGGCATCGGCCTCAACATTGGCGGGCCGGTCGCGCCGCCTTACTATCGCCCGTACTACGCCCCCTATTACGCTCCGTACTACCGCCCCTACTACTATCCGCCGCCCGCCGTGATCGTGCAGCCGGCTCCGGTCATCTATCAACAAGCGCCGGTCGTCGTGCAACAGCAACCCATCGTGCAGCAGCAACCTGTCGTGCAGCAGCAACCTGTCGTGCAGCAGCAACCGGTGTATTCGTCGCCGCAGCCGATCATCTCTCAAACCTCGCAACAGGTCGGACCGTCGATCGACGGCCTGGTCGCCAACCTGCGCAGCTCGGACGACAACGTGCGCCGCGATTCGGTCGCCGAACTGGGTCGTTCGAAGTCGCTCCAGGCCGTGCAACCGCTGACAGCCACGCTGGCGGGCGATCAAAGCCCCGTCGTTCGCGAGGCGGCCGCCCGTTCGCTCGCCATGATCGGTTCGCCGCAATCGCTCATTGCGCTGCAGCACGCCGCTCAGGCCGATCCTGATCGCGATGTCCGCCATAGCGCGATGTTCGCGGTCGACATCATCCGCAACAACGGCCGCTAGCTCTCCTTCGACGACTCGTTGAGCGACTCTGCAAAGCGTCGCTCAACGAATGCCCAAGACTTTAACGAGGCTCATGGCATGATGGACCCCTCGCGCCGCATTCTCCTCCACGTCGTGGCGGCCGCGGTCCTCCTGACCGGCCTCAACGCTCTCAAGCCGATCCACGCCGACGATCCCGTTTATCTCCGCTACGGCGCCGAGTTCGCCGCCCATCCGCTCAATCCTTACGGCTTCCAGTACGGCTCGCCGCTGTCCGATTCAGCGAATGCGACCCTCGTGCCGCCCGTGTTCGAATATTGGCTGGCCGCAGGAACGCTCCTCGTCGGCGACAACCCGACGCTTCTCAAACTTTGGCTCTTCCCGTTCGCCCTCTCGTTCGCCGCGGCCATCAGTTCGCTTGCCGGTCGCTTCGCGCCGACGCTGCGCATTCCGCTGCTTTGGCTTATCGTCATGTCGCCGAGCATTTTGCCGAGCTTTAACGTCATGCTCGATGTCCCCGTTCTCGCGATCGGCATGACGGCTCTCGCCGTCGCCATGCGTGCTCTTGATCGCGACTCGTGGACCCTGACGCTGCTGGCTGGCGTGCTCGCGGGATTGGCGATCCAGACGAAATACACGGGCCTGGTGTCGATGGCGGCCATCGTCGTCTGGTGCGTGATTCATGGCCGAATCGTGCGTGGACTTGTCGTGGCCGCGCTCGCGCTGACGCTGGCGGTCGGTTGGGAGTGTTTTGTCGCGTCGGTCCAAGGCGATTCGCATTTCATGATCCACTTACGCATTCGCCAGGGACACTTCTTCACGCGCTGCGCCCGGTTGGTGTTGCCGCTCTTGAGCCATGTCGCGGGCCTGGGCATGGCGACGGCGTTGCTCGGCATGGCGGCGTTCGGGGCCAAGCGGCGCTCGATCGTGTTGGCGACCCTCATCGCGGCAGCGAGCATCGCCGCTCTGGCGCTCGTGCCGTCGCAAGCCCCGCTCATCGCCGGCAGCGACGGTAAGGCCCTCCTCACCGCATCGAACCTGATTTACGGCCTGCTGGCGATCGTCGTCTGGAGCGCCAGCATTCGCGTGGCGCTGCAAATGGCCCGGCACGCCGTCACCGACGAAGATTGGCGGCTCAACGTTTTCTTGCTGGTGTGGATGGCGCTCGAACTCGGCGGCTATTTCGCCCTCTCTCCCTTCCCTGCCGCACGACGCGTGGCGGGGTTCATGATCGTCTTCGCCTTGCTGGCGGGCCGCCTCGCGACGTTACGTGGCGTTGCGCCGCGCTCGGCGACATGGGCGGCTTGCTACAGCGCGGCCCTCGCCCTTCTCGTGTTCGTGGCCGATTATTTCGACACCCGCTGCGGGCAAAACGCCGCCCAGATCGTCGCCCGCGGACCTCACACGCCGGCGCCCGGCGGCACTTACTGGTACTTCAGCTGGGTTGGTTTTGGCTACTACGCCGAACGCGAAGGACTCACCCCGCTCGCCGTGAACGGCCAAATGCCGCGCCCAGGCGATCTCGTCGCCATCGATGATTTCACCGCGGGAATGCTACCGACTCTTCCCGACATGCATTTACGGCTCGTGGAAACGATCGCCATGAACGACTCGTTTCCCGTCAAGGCGACGCCCGGCTATTGCAATGGCCGCACGCCGCTGGAGAATTGCCAGGGACCTCGAATGCGCGTGATGATCTATGAGGTCGAAAATCAAGAGATCGCGATGCGGACAAACCGCTCCAATAAAGAATCCCACGCCCGATCGTGCGTCACCCAAGCCGACCCCTTGGGGGTCGAATGAACCCGACGCCGCCCCCGCCCCGTCGACCCCCAAGGGGTCGGCTTGGATCACACGCT
>JBAXFO010000293.1:0-6142 GCA_037139885.1 Planctomycetota bacterium | reverse complement strand
GTAGGGACGAGTTGTGTGTAAATGACAGGTTGAGCCAGCAGGCGAAGCCCACCGAAAGGTTTGACGCAAAATCCAACGCCGATGACCGAAACAGGGTAAGTCGCAAACCCCTCGGTGGGCTTCGCCTGCCGGCTCAACCCACCCTACGACACCGGCTCAACCTGCCGTTCGACACCGGTTCACTTCGCCCTACAATACTCTCGCTTTGCGAAACTCAAGTTCACGGAGGGCGCATTCATGGCGGCCAAGTCGATTTTGATGCTCGTCGGCGATTATGTCGAAGATTACGAAGTCATGGTTCCGTTTCAGGCTCTGCTCATGGTGGGGCATCGCGTGCATGCGGTTTGCCCCGGGAAGAAGGCGGGGCAGTCGGTGCGGACCGCCATCCATGATTTCGAAGGCGATCAGACCTATAGCGAAAAGCCCGGACATAACTTCACGCTCAACGCGACCTTCGCCGAGGTCAAGCCGGAGGCGTACGACGCTCTCGTCATCCCCGGAGGGCGAGCCCCGGAATATTTGCGTCTGAATTCTCAAGTGATTTCTCTGGTTCGTCATTTCGCCGAGACCCAGAAACCGATCGCGGCCATCTGTCATGGTTTGCAGATACTCGCCGCGGCGAATTGCCTGAAGGGGCGGTCGGCGTCGGCGTATCCGGCGGTGGGGCCCGAGGTGACGCTGGCGGGCGGAACGTTTATGGAGATCCCCGTCGACCAGGCGCATGTCGACGGCAATCTCGTCTCCGCACCCGCGTGGCCGGCCCATCCGCAGTGGTTGGCGAAGTTCCTGGCCGTGCTGGGAACGAAGATCAGCTTGTGATTACTTCGTCGGCTGGATGAGGCTGTAGAGGCGTTGGATGCGGGTTTCGATCGGGGGATGGCTGGCGAAAATGGTGTCGCCGAGGTTGGCGAACTTCTTGATCGGGTTGACAATGAAGAGGTGGGCGGTGCCGCGGTTAAGAATGTGCATGGGGGTCGGATCGGCGTTGAGTTTTTCGAGGGCATGAGCGAGGCCGACGGGGTTGCGCGTGAGTTCGACCCCGGTCGCGTCGGCGAGATATTCGCGTTGCCGGCTCACGGCGAATTGCAGCATGGACGCGAGCAGCGGCGCGAGAATCGAAAACAGCACGGCCAGAACGAGAACGACGATCATGAGGAGTTGAGCGCCCCCTTTTTTGTCGCCGTCGGACGAGGACGAATTGTTCGACGACGACCCGCCCCTTGGCCCGAAGCGCAACACCGACCAGAAGAAATCGGACAGCATCGTCACCGTGCCGATGAGCACGGCCAAAAGCAGCATCAGACGAATATCGTAGTTGCGGATGTGCGACATTTCGTGAGCCATCACGCCTTGCAGTTCTTCGCGGTTGAGTTTGGTGCGCAGACCCGTGGTGATGGCGACGGAGGCGTGCTCGGGGTCGCGGCCGGTGGCGAAGGCGTTGGGCGAAGGGTCGTCGATCAAGTAAATTTTCGGCATCGGCAAGCCGCCGGCGATGGCCATTTCCTCGACGACGTTGAACAGCTGCGGGTCGTCGGCCTTTTTCAATTCGTGTGCTCCCTGCACGCCGAGAATCAGCTGATCGCCGGAAAAATACGACAGCAGGCTGATGCCGAACGAGATGGCCGCGGCGACCGCGCCGACGGCGAGGCCGCGTTTGATCTGGATGGCGGCGGCCCGTTCGGGGTCCATCATGACGAGCACGGCCAGGGCGAGCGTGATCGCCATGGCGGCGATGAACAGCACGAACACCGCCACGAGCATGACGCTGGTGCGTTTGTTTTGGGCGATCAGATCTTGGAAGGTTTGGGGCATGGCTGGCGCTTGAGCTTCGGCGTTCCCCTAGAACTGGACTTTCGGCGCCTGGCGGGCGGCGGCGTCTTCGGTGGGGTCGAGTTGGAAGAAGTCGGCGGCTTTGAAGCCGAAGATGGCGCCGAAGATATTGGCGGGAAAGCTCATGAGGCTGGTGTTGAACTTGGTGACCACGTCGTTGTAATGTTGCCGCGAAAAGCCGATGCGGTTTTCGGTGGCGGTCAGTTCTTCCTGCAACGCCTGGAAATTGGTGTTGGCTTTCAGATCGGGGTAAGCTTCACTCAGGGCGAAGAGTTGGCGCAGGGCGCCGGACAGCTGGCCCTGCGCGGCGGAGGCTTCCTGCACGGTGCCGGCGGAGGCGGCTTTGTTGCGGGCGTTGATGACGGCTTCGAGCGTTTCTTTCTCGTGCTTGGCGTACCCTTTGACGACCTCGACGAGATTCGGAATCAAATCGTAGCGGCGTTTGAGCTGCACGTCGATCTGCGCCCAGGCGTTCTTCGTTTCGACCATCTTTTGCACCAGGCCGTTGTAGAGCCCGATGAGCGTGAGCGCCACGAGGGCCGCGATTCCAAGTCCGATCATGAGGCCGGTTGACATGGCACGTCTCCCTTCACACGACGAAACGTCTCGAAGCTGGCGGGCCGACCGCCAACGTCATTCTTTGTTCGTGGAATGTTCCAAGAGATTGTACGCAGCCGCCAGAAAAAGGGAGGGGATTGGCGCACGCTTCGAGGAGCGCGAATCACGGCCTGGCGAAGTTGGTCATTTCCTGATAAGCGATTCTCTTATCGAAATTCAGCCCCATGGCGAACTCGCCCGACTCGAGCTTCATCGACCAGCAGACGGTGGCCAGGCGTTTGATCGGTTTGCGGATGCCGTGGCCGGTGAGCGACACTTCGACTTCCGCCTGTTTGGGGAGATCGGCTTTGACGATGACGCGTACGCCGCCTTCGGAGATATCGAGAAACTGAGCGGCGATGTTCGCTCCGAGGCCCATCGCCCCTTTGCGGATTTCGACGGTGACCGACGTTCGCACGGCCATGCGCTTGCTGGAGCGGCGATTGACTTCGGACGATTGCCCGGTTGCCGACGATTGAACGTTCGAGTGAGGGGTGGTCGAAGCGGACATGGCTCGGGCCCTTGGAGAGATGGGAAGCCGTTCGCGGAGACGTCGGATGGCAAAGAGCGGAATCGACCATCCACCAAAACCTTAGCTTACGCTTGCGCGAAAAGCAAAAGCGGCGAGCAAGCGAGCCAAGGGGCTTAAGAGGGCGCTTAAGAACTCATCGTTTTGGGCGAGCCGAACATGGTCTCGGGGACGATATCGCTGCGTTCGTCGGCGCCGGGATGCATGACGAAGCGTTCCGATTCGCTCTCGTGGCTGACCTGGAAATCGCAGCCCTGGCAATAGAAGATGACGGTGGTTTCGCGGCGCTGGCAGAAGACGCGATGCGAACCGCCGCACCAAGGGCAACCTTGATGTTTTTCGGTGTAGGTGCGTTCCGCTTCGCGAAACCAATCGCGCGAGGATCGCTGCACAAGTTTGGTGGTGGCCATGATGAAGTTCGTCCCGGTGACGGCAGTCGCAGCATCAATACTCTAGCACGAATTTCTCGGTGAGGCAGAGTTTTTCGATTGTGCCGATTACGCCGCCGCCCCTAAAATGACGGTCGGGCCCGACACGCCACGCCCATTCTTGCTCGCCCCGAGCGAAATCCTCCGTCCTCAGCAAAAAAAGGTGAAGCATGGTTCTGCGTTCCTGGTTGATCGCGTTTGCGTGTTGGAACGTCTTCGCCTCGGTGACTTACGCCCAAGATAAGCCGCACTTCGACAAGTCGGGCGAACTGACCGAGAAAGATCCCCGCGATCCGGCCAACCCGCGCAGCCACTTCAAAATGCATGAGGTGAAGCTCCAAGGCGATCGCGTTTACCGCATCGATCTCATGAGCAAAGATTTCGACACGCTCCTGCGGTTGGAAGACGCCAACGGCGGCAAGATCGCCAGCGACGACGACGGCGCGGGCGATAGCAACTCGCGCCTCATTCTGGCGGTGCCGCGCGACGGCGTCTATCGATTGATCGTGTCGAGTTCCGCGCCGTCGGAGACGGGGAAATACACGCTCGTCGTCAAAGATCCGTCGAAAAACGATCTCTTCGCCATGCGCGCCCGGCAATTCCAACGCCTCGACAACGCGGGCCGGGTCAAGTTGCTCGAAGACGCCGTCGCCCATTTCGAGGAACGCGGCAAAACTCTGACCAGCGAAGACGGCGACCTCGCCTTCGAACTCACTTTCGCCCTCGAAGGCAGCGGCATGCGTGGCGTCGGCGATTGGTGCCTGAAGATGAGCCGAGCTTTGGCCGCCGGCGATAGCGAACGGATTCGCGGCCTGTCGAAAATGATCGAAGGCGTGTCGCGGCGCTTGCGTCTCGCCGGCAATCCTCTCGCTCTCAGCGGCACGCTGCTCGACGGCAAGAAGCTCGACTGGGCTTCGTATAAGGGCAAAGTCGTGCTCGTCGATTTTTGGGCGACCTGGTGCGGGCCGTGCGTTAAGGAGATGCCGAATCTGAAACGCCTTTACGAAGGCTACAAGGGGAAAGGCTTCGACATCGTCGGCGTCAGCATCGATCACGACGGCGAACTGCCGGCCCGCTTCATGGCCAAGGGGGAGTATCCGTGGGCGTGCATTTTCGAGAAAGGGATGCGGCATCAGCCTTTGGCGGACTATTACGGCGTGATGTCGATTCCGCTCGCGATTTTGGTGGGGCGCGACGGCAAGGTGATTGCGACCGACGCCCGCGGGCCGGAACTCGAACGATTGCTCGAGCAACAACTGGGACCGATTCCTGAGAAGAAGTAAAAGATGAGTTCGTTCGCGGCTCTCCGCAGGAGAGCGCTGCCGTGACGCACGAGCGGATGGTGCGTGACGGCAGCGTCTGCGAACGACTCGCCCAGGAATATGCGTGACGGCAGCGCTCTCCTGCGGAGAGCCGCGAACGACGAAATTCTCAACCGAACCACGGCGGCATGACGCCGACGGCGGGCAATTGCACAAGGTACGCGCTGTGGATGTCCTTGTGCTGCCGCACTTCGGCCAGGGCTTCTTCCGACGGCTTCGAATCGAGGTTGATGACGCCGATCGCTTCGCCGCCCTGCGTTTCTCGGCCCACGCGCATCTGGGCGATGTTGACGTTGTGCTTGCCGAAGATGGTGCCGACGAAGCCGATGAGGCCCGGCACGTCGCGATGGCTGAAGATTAGCATCAAGCCGTCGAGATACGTGTCGAGATGTTGACTGCCCAGTTGCACCAGGCGAAGGAACTGATTGCCGAACATCGTGCCGGCGGCGGTGTAAGTCTTCTTCTCAGTTGTGACGTCGGCCCGAATGAGCGTGGCGAAATCGCCCCCCTTGGGATTCGTGCTTTCGGAGACTTCGATGCCCCGTTCGCGGGCGAGCAACTCCGCATTGACGATGTTGACCCCTTCTTGCAAGCGATACTCCAGCAGACCGGCGAGGAACGCCGCCGTGATGATCTTCGTGCCGCGGCGGGCGGCATCGCCCTTATAGGTGAGCTCGACGCGGCGGATCGTGCCTTGATTCATCTGGGCATGAACCAAACCCAGCCGGCGGGCGAGGTCGACGTGTTGCCGTAACTCTTGAAGGTCCGCGCGATCGACGGGAGCCATGTTGACGGCAAAGCCGATCGAACCCTTCGTGAGAAAGTCGATGAGGAGCTGGGCTGCTTCGAGACCGACGGCTTCCTGAGCTTCGATGGTCGACGCGCCCAGGTGCGGCGTCAAAACGACATTGGTCAATTTGAGCAGCGGATGATCGGGCTGGATCGGCTCTTTCACGAACACATCGAGGGCGGCTCCGGCCAGATGTCCCGATTTGAGAGCGTCGACGAGGGCTTCCTCGTTGATGATGCCGCCGCGAGCGCAATTGATGACGCGCGCCCCCTTCTTCATCTGGGCGAGTTCCTTCGCCCCGACCAGATTCGTCGTTTCGGCGGTGAGGGGGGTGTGGACGGTGAGATAATCGCAGCGCGGCAAGATCTGCTCGATGTTCGCGACCGCTTCGATGCCGAGCTGCCCGGCGCGGTCCGGCGCGAGAAACGGATCGAAGCCGACGATTTTCATATCGAGCCCGACCGCCCGACGCGCGACCTCGCGACCGATCCGGCCCAGGCCGATGACGCCGAGCGTTTTGCCGGCGAGCTGCGTGCCGAGGAACGCCTTGCGGTCCCATCGACCGGCTTTCATGGTGGCGTCGGCGGCGGCGGTGTGGCGCGAGAGCGCCATCATGAGCGTGATGGTTTGTTCGGCGGTGCTGACG
>JBAXFO010000292.1:0-6143 GCA_037139885.1 Planctomycetota bacterium | reverse complement strand
ATCGGCGGTTTCGCCCGATTGCGTCAGGGCGAGGATGATCGTGTTGCGTTCGAGCGGCGGATTGCGATAGCGAAATTCGGACGCGTATTCCACCTCGACCGGAATGCGGGCCAGCTCTTCGAAAAGATATTCGCCCACGAGAGCGGCATGATAGCTGGTGCCGCATGCCGTGAAGATGAAGCGCTCGGCTCCGCGAAGCTGGCGGGGATTGATGTTTAGGCCGCCGAAATGGGCGCTGGCGTCTTCGTCGCTGAGCCGGCCGCGCATGGCGTTTTCGAGAGCTTCGGGCTGCTCGTAAATCTCCTTGAGCATGTAATGGGCGAACGAACCCCGGTCGGCGGCTTCGTTCGTCGCTTGAATTTGATGCACGGTCGCGTCGACGCGGGCTTGGTCGGCATCGAGAACCTGCCAGGTCTCTTTACGGAGAATGGCGATTTGATGATCGTCGAGATAAACGACTTGCCGCGTATTGCCGACGAGGGCCGACGCATCGCTCGCCAAAAACTGCTCTCCGTCGCCGACGCCGATGACGAGCGGGCTGCCCAGGCGCGCGCCGACGAGCAGATCGGGATGGTTGCGGCTCACGACGGCGAGACCGTACGTTCCTTTGAGAAGGCGGAGCGTTTTACGCAGGGCGTCGACGAGATCGCCGGTCAGATTCTTGGCGATGAGATGGGCGATCACTTCGGTATCGGTGTCGCTTTTGAAGGCGACGCCATCGTCCTGAAGTTGTTTTTTGAGTAAGGAGTAGTTCTCGATGACGCCGTTATGCACCACGGCGATTTGGCCGTCGTACGACACATGCGGGTGGGCGTTCTTGTCGGTGGCGGGGCCGTGCGTCGCCCAGCGGGTATGGCTGATGCCGATGCAGCCCGCGGCCGGTCGTTCGGCGAGATGTTTGGCGAGCTCGGCCACGCGGCCCGCTTTTTTTCGTAGGTGAAGGTGGGAGCCGGTGAGCGTGGCCAGTCCGGCGCTGTCGTAACCGCGATATTCGAGGCGACGCAGGCCTTCAACGAGGATCGGCTCCGCTTCGCGCGAGCCGATGTAGCCGACGATTCCGCACATAAGGGAAGACTCCCGATGAATGATGTCGTTCGCCGCTCTCCGCAGGAGAGCGTTGACAGGTTCGCTTCGAAAGAGATGGCGTGCAGGCGGCGCTCTGCTGCGGAAAACCGCGAACGCTCATGCAGCTTTGGCGGCGAAATAAAAGACGTTCGCGCCGTCGAGCAACGCATATTCGGGTTCCGCGGGCCCGTCGTTGTCGTCCGCGGGGAAGAGGCGAACGAGGCCGCGATCGTGCAAACGCCTCAGGCCCGTGTGGAAATCGCGAATCGTAAGCTCGTCTTCGCGCGCGGCCAAATGGCTGAACAGTTCCGGAAGCGCACAGCGTTCGCCGAGACCGGATTGGCCGCGCCGATCGAGATATTCGATCGCGTCATGGGCCCAGGGCAGGGCGCCGGCCGCGCCTTCGGGCACAGGGGGGCCAAACTTTTCGACGCGGCGAAGCGCCTCGTTGACGCGCAGGCTCATCGCTTCGAGCCGTTGGCCGAGGTCGTCGACTTCCGCGAGAAACCGCTGGCCGACAGCATCGACCTGGGCTCGCAGTTCCGCCATCCACGCCGGCACGCCCTCGCGATTGAGATCGAGCACGGCCTTCAGTTCTTCGAGCGCCCGCACTGGCGAATCGGCGCTGACGACGAACTCGACGCCTTTGGCCGTCACGCGCACGAACTCGACGGGAGCTTTGCCCTTCACTTCGGCGCGCACGATCTCGATGAGACCCTCGGCCACGGCTTGGCGGGCGAGGTCCGTATTCGCAGTCGTTTTGCCGTTAAAGAGGCCCGGAAGTTTCCCGGCCCGATATAAACGGAGCTCCGCGCGATCCACGCCGCCGCGAAGTGCGTCCACTAAGAGTTGTTTGGCCCGATCCATCGGTCCACCTCGGAAGTTGTCGTCAACGTTCCTATTGTGCCACGATCGCCCGATTTGCCGCAAGACGAACCGGCGATAAGCTAAACGGGGGACGGATCCCCGCCCTGTCCGAAATTTGACGTTGGGAGCTTCATGACCACGCAGCCCAAACCGCTCGCCCGCATCCTCAGCGGCGTTCAACCTTCCGGCAAGCTCCACCTCGGCAATTATTTCGGGGCCGTCAAACAGCACATCGAATTGCAAGAGAAGGGCAACTGCTTCTACTTCATCGCGAACTATCACGCTCTCACAACCCTGCAAAACGGCCCGAAGTTGGCGGAATTTACGCGTGATGTCGCGCTCGATTACCTCGCCCTCGGGCTCGATCCGGCCAAGGCGGTCTTCTTCCGTCAATCGGACGTTCCGGAAGTGACCGAACTCGCGTGGATCCTTTCGACCGTCGTCAACATGGGCCTCTTGGAAAGGGCCCACTCGTATAAGGATAAAACCGCGAAGGGCTTCGAAGCCAGCGTGGGACTCTTCGTTTATCCGGTGCTGATGGCGGCCGACATCCTCATCTATCGTTCGAATCTCGTTCCGGTCGGCCAGGATCAGGTGCAGCATCTGGAAATGACCAGCGACATGGCGACCAAGTTCAACCGGGCGTTCGGCGTCGAGGTTTTTCCCGAACCCGCGCCGCTGGTTCCGAAATCGGGCCAGATGGCGAAAGTTCCCGGGACCGACGGCCAAAAGATGAGCAAATCGTACGGCAACACCATCGAGATCTTCGCCGAAGGCAAGCCGCTCGACAAAACCATCATGGGCATCAAGACCAACAGTACGCCGCTGGGCCAGCCCCTCGACCCCGAGACATGCACCGTGTTCGCTCTCTATAGCCTGTTCGCGACCGAGGAAGAGAAGGCGGTTCTCGCTGCCGAGTATCGCTCGGGAGCCATCGGCTACGGCAGCGCGAAGAAACAGCTCAAGGCGAAGGTCGATGGCTACTTCGCTCCGTTTCGCGAGAAGCGAAAAGAGTTGGCGGCTCATCCGGAGACGGTTGAGGCGATCTTGCAAGACGGCGCCCGGCGGGCTCGCGCGGAAGCGATGCAAACCATGGAGCTCGTTCGAGCGGCGGCGGGATTAAGTTCGCGGCTCTCCGCAGGAGAGCGTTGACAGGTTCGCGGCATCGCGATTTCGCCCCCCGCTGGCAAGAAACTCGGCTTCATTCGCACGCCCGAAACCGCCGCCAACTGCACGTTCGGCGACACGGATTTGCAAACGCTATACATCACGGCCGGATCGTCGGTTTACAAGATCCGCGTGAACGCGACGGGGTTCTTGCCGTATCCCGCCGTGAAGTGAAGCGAATTCGTTCGCGGCTCTCCGCAGGAGAGCGCTGTCGGAACGCCATCTCTGCGGACGCGAACCTGTCAGCGCTTTCCTGCGGAGAGCCGCGAACGATCAATCTTCGTTTTTGCCGTCGGCGCTCATCTTCACAAGCTTCGGGTCGAAGCGGGCGATCACGTCCACCAAATCTTGCTGATGCGACATGACCGTAAGGATGTCCTTGTAAACGCCGGGCACCTCATCGAGGCCGCATGAGAGGACGCGCACGCCGCGGTTTTTGAGCTCCGCCTTCCAGCGAGGCCAAAACATGCTCTTCAGCGCTTGCGAACGGCTCATCTTGCGGCCCGCGCCGTGCGAGGCGGAGAGGAGAGATTCGGGCTTGCCCTTGCCGCGGACGATGAACGCCGGGTCGGCCATCGAGCCGGGAATGACGCCGAGAACGCCGACGCCCGCGGGAGTGGCGCCCTTGCGGTGGACGATGAGTTCCTTGCCGTCGTGCATTTCCTTCCAGGCGAAGTTGTGGTGGTTTTCGATGACGGCGAGCGATTTCGCGCCGGCGAGTTCGAGCACGCGTTCGTGGATGGTGTGGTGATTGGCGCTGGCGTAGTCGCCCATCAGGTTCATCGCGTTCCAGTATTCCTGGCCCGCTTCGCTGTCGAGCGAGAGCCAGGCGAGGCTTTTGAAGCGCTCGTACGTCTTCGGAAGTTTTCCCATGGCGATGTCGCAATACGTTTTGCACACGGCCGCGCCCGCGCCGCGGCTGCCGCTGTGCGACAGCAAGGCGACATAACGCCCCGGCTCGAGACCGAGCTCGGCTTGTTCGAGAGTGACGACGCCAAACTCGACGAAATGATTGCCGCTGCCGCTGGTGCCGAGTTGGTTCCAGGCCTTGTCTTTCATCTGTTTGGTGATGGGCGTGATGGACCAATCCTGATCCATGACGGCATGGTCAGCCCGCACCTCTTGAACGCCGCCGACGCCGAACACCGTGCCGCCGGTGATGGCGCGAATGAGCGTGTCGACCTTCGGGTTGAACGGGTCGTCGAGCTTGCGGGCGGGGAGGTCGGTGATGGTGCACATCATACGGCACGCGATGTCGACGCCGACGCCGTAAGGAATCACGCTGTTGTACGTCGCGAGCACGCCGCCGATGGGCAGGCCGTAGCCGAGGTGGTTGTCGGGCATGAGGGCGCCCTGCACGGCCACGGGGAGCTCGCAGGCGATGGTCATTTGCTCGATCGACTTGGGATCGTCGCGTTCGCCCCACTGGATGAAGCCTTTTTTGCCATGTGGATTGACGCCCCAACTCGCCGCATCGTGCACGACCTGGGCGCGCGCGGCGACGATGGCCCGGGCGAGGGGGCCGTAGCGTTCGTCGGCCACGAGCGAGTCGGCGGCGCCGACGACCGTGCCGATCGCCTTGCGGGCTTCGGTCGGTTGATGGATGACGCCGGCGGCTTTCAGCATCTCGAAGGCGGCGGGGACGCAATCGAGCGGGATGCCGAGTTCGATGAGATCTTTGGGCTTCATGCGGAAATTCTCTGGGATGCGCGTGCCTGGCCGTTGGAGCAAGTTTATGAACTTGTCTGTGCGAGCCGTGAGAAGCGGACACGGGACGTGCTGCGGCGGTTCGGAGATGAGGTCAGGAACGTCGATTCGTCCGAGTGCAACGAGAACTGGGTGGCGGCCAGGGACATCCCCCTCACCCCCAGCCCCTCTCTGCACAATCACGCACGGTGAATTTGCCGGGATATTCGAAGAGGACGGGATAGGTCTGCCCGAGCTGCCAGTCGGTGGGCAGGTAGAGGGCGTGGGCGATTTTCGAGTTTTCGTGACCAGGGTTCGACTGCCAGACACGTCGGCCCGCCCGCGGCTCGCCGCTCACGACCGAAGGAACATTCGGCGTTGCGTCATCCTGCACGGTTGGCCGCGCCCGGAGCGGGGGGAGGCGGCGTGTTGAGATACTCCTGGCTGTCGATGATGAAGATCTGGATGTCGCGTTGCGTTTGGCCTTTGACGAGAGCGCCGTTGGGGAGCGTACGATCGGTCATCTTGCTGACGACGGAATCGATCTCGATCTGGGTGGCGGCGCGTCCGAGGTATTGTTGATACCAGGTTCGCGCGAGATTTCGGCGATTTTCGTCGCTGGTGATGAAGCCGAGGACGACGTCCGCTTGCGATCGGCCGGCGCCGAGTTGGTCCGTCCAGTAACGCAGGCCCTCGGCTTCGGGTTCACGGTTCAGCAGGCGGCGGTAAACTTCCGTAACCCAGCCGGCGTTCGTGCCGCCCGCTTTGGCGTACGATTCCGGGGACGAGAGAATTCCCGAGATGATGTTTTCGGGGCTGCCTTCGCGCTGCCAGCGTTCGCGCCACTCGCCCAGGCCTTTGGCTTCCGGTTCGCGGGAGAGGAAGGTGCGATAATAGCCGGCGATGATCGGGTTGAGCCGTTCGGTGCTTTCGAAGATGCCGCGCGCGACCGTGCCCAGCGACGCGGCGCCAGTTTGCAACAGGCCCGTCCAGTACAGCCAGCCGCCATTCTCGGGTTCGCGATTCAGGGCCTGCTTATAGAGTTTGCGAACTTGCGAGGCCTCATGGGTGCTGATGAAGACGCGCGTTTCGGAGCTGTCTCCCTGGGCGTTGCTCGCCTGATACGTGAAGGAATCGACGCCGGCGAAATTCGGCCCGGGCTGATAGGTAAACGTTCCATCGGCGTTGAGGGTAACCGTGCCGGCGGCGGCGTTTTTCACGAGTTTCGCGGAGGTCGCGTTCGTGTCGTTCGCCAAAACGCTCGGAGCGGTCGACGACGCATCGCCGCGGCGCACGACGTAGAAGTCGGCGACCGCGGTGGGGGCGACGCCGGCGGGGACGGCGGCGGTGTCTTTGAT
>JBAXFO010000291.1:0-6157 GCA_037139885.1 Planctomycetota bacterium | reverse complement strand
CCGCAAAGGGGAGCAGACGTTTACGACCGATCTCACGCAGTCGGCCGCGAAATTGAATGCAGTTTTGACGCGCGCCGATCGAGCGTTCGCGGACGTCGAAGCGGGTAAGGGATCCTTGGGGAAGCTGCTGAGCGACGACCGCCTTTACAACGAACTGACCGCTGCCGCCCGCGAGCTCAAATCGGCCGCCTATGATGTTCGCCAGGGAGACGGCACGCTCGGCGCCCTGGTCAAAGATCGGGCGGCTTATGAGAAGACGCTCGAAGCCGTGGAAGATGTGCGGGCGCTGATCGCGTCGGTGAAGCAAAATTCCGACGCTGTGAAGAACTTGCCGCTCGTGCGCAACTATGTGGTCGACGCCAACAAGGAACTGGTCCGCCCCGACATGAAACGGCTGCGGAAAGTTTACGCCGACGACGAACTCTTCGAACCGGGCCGGGCCATACTCACGGACGCGGGCCGGAAGAAGCTCGACGCCGCCGCGGATTGGCTGGCGAATTACAAGACCGGCGAAGTGATGATCGCGGCCATGTCGGCGCCGAGCACCAATGCGGCTTTCGCCCAAACTCTGACCCAGAAGCAGAGCGAAGCGGCTCGCGAGTATCTCATAAGCCGCTCCGTGCATCGCACGGGATGGTGGTGGTGGAACACCCGATCGGTGCGTTCGATCGGGTGCGGGAATCAACCTCCCGTGCAGCCGGAAGCGGAAGCGCTGCCGGCGTCGCGCGTGGAAGTCATTTTGTTCCTGCCGGAAAAGTGAACCAAATCGGACTTAGGCCTCTAATGAGCGGGGGAGCCATCGGCCTTGATGGCGGTGGGGGACGCAGGTGAAGCGGGCGGCTGTTGGCCTTTCTTGGCGCCGATCAATTTGCTGATCGAATAATAGAAGACGGGCGTCAAGAGGACGCCAAAGATCGTGACGCCGAGCATGCCGGAAAACACGGCCGTGCCCAGCGAGCGGCGCATTTCGGCTCCCGCGCCATGGCCCAGAATCAAGGGAACGACGCCGAGGATGAACGCGAACGACGTCATCACGATCGGCCGAAACCGCAGCCGGGCCGACTGCAGGACGGCGTCGCCGGGAGCCATGCCTTCGACCCGCAATTGCTCGGCGAACTCGACGATGAGAATCGCATTCTTCGCCGCCAGACCGACGAGCACCAGGAAGCCGATCTGCACGAAAATATCGACCGGCAGACGCGCGATGAGCATGCCGACGACGGAGCTCAGCAAGCACATGGGCACGACGAGGATGACCGACAGGGGCAGGCTCCAGCTCTCGTATTTCGCGGAGAGCACGAGAAATACGAGCAAAGTCCCCAGTCCGAAGACGAAGATCGCGACATTGCCCGCGCGAATTTGCAAGAAGGTGATTTCCGTCCATTCGTACGTGACGCTGAGCTCCTTGGCGAGGCGGTCGATCTCGGCGATGCCGTCTCCGGAACTCACGCCGGCAGCGGTGTTGCCCGTGACGGCGGCGGAATTTTCGAGATTGTAGCGGGTGACGATCACAGGCCCGCCCACATTGCGAATGTCTGCGACCGTGCCGACAGGAACCATCTCGCCCAGGACATTGCGAACTTTGAGATTGCGCACGGAATCGACGTTGGCCCGATAGAGGGGATCGGCCATGACGATCACCTGCCAGGTGCGGCCGAACTGATTGAACAGATTCACGAACTGCCCGCCCATGTAGACCTGGAGGGTCGCGAACACGTCTTGCACCTTGACGCCCATCGACTCGCATTTGGTGCGATCGATGTCGACATAAAGTTGCGGCGTCTCAGCTCGGAACGTGCTGAAGAGGCCGACGAGCTTCGGGTTTTTGTTCCCTTCGCGCGTCATTTCGTCGACCGACTGCTGAAGCTCTTCGAAGTCGACGAAACCCGACTGAACAATCTGAAATTTGAAGCCGCCCGCATTGCCCAGGCCTTGAATCGGCGGCGCGCGGAAGGCGACGATGATCGCATCGTCGATCTCCGTGGCGACCAGTTCGCGGATCTTGCCGGCAATGACC
This sequence comes from Planctomycetota bacterium, assembly GCA_037139885.1. Classification (GTDB taxonomy): domain Bacteria; phylum Planctomycetota; class Planctomycetia; order Gemmatales; family Gemmataceae; genus JAIEPT01. The sequence continues at coordinate 4,140 of JBAXFO010000291.1, read as the reverse complement.
TCGTCGTATTTCTCGTGGCTGACGCGGTTCTTGAAGCTATCGAGAATCACGAACACGGAGCCGAAATTCGAGCCGTTGGCGCTCATGAGGAACGACTGCCCGGCAATCGACGACGTATGGGAGACTCCGGGGATGCCCGGATATTTCTTGTCGCCTTCCTTGGCAGGCGGGCCCTTATAAAGGCCGGTGTCGTCGCCCAGGATGATGCGGTCGAGCTTCTGCATGATGTCGGCGGTGCGCTGCACGGACGCCGAATCGGGGAGTTGCACATTGACGAGCAGATAGCCCTGGTCCTGAATGGGGATGAAACCGGTCGGGGCGTGCGTCATCGTCCAGTACGTGGCCACGTTGAGCCCCGCGTAAACAATCAGCACGATGGCCGCCAAACGCAAGAATCGGCTCACGACGGCACCGTAAATCGCGGTGATGCCGTCGAAGACTTTGTTGAACGCCTTGAAGAACGTCGACAGCATGCGATTGACGGGCTTAATAATGATCTTGCCGAGAATCCCGCCCGCGATGAGGCCAGGCAGCATGGCGAGCACGCGCGCGATCCAGCCGACATACGCCGGCGTTTCGCTGAGGACGGCCTCCGCTCCTTCGAGAGGCACGCCCAGCCTCGGGGCCACGATGGCGTAAAGGAACTTGTAGCTAAAGTAGGCCCCAAGCAGGCCGAAAAACCACCAAGGGAGAGCTTCGCGCTGGTGCTCGTGGCCATGTTCGCCATCGTTGGATTGGAAAATCGTGACGGCTCGAGCCGGGGTCAGGGTCATCGCGTTGATGGCGGAGATGACCATGGCCGACGCGATCGTCAGAGCGAATTGACGGAAGAACTGGCCGGAAATGCCCGGTATGAACGCGGCCGGGAGAAACACCGAGATGAGCACGAGCGTGATGCCGATGATCGGGCCGGTGACTTCATCCATCGCTTTGATGGTCGCCGTTTTGGCGTCGAGGCCGGTGGCGATGAGCCGTTCGATGTTCTCCAAAACGACGATCGCGTCGTCGACGACGATGCCGATGGCGAGAACGAGACCGAAGAGCGTCAAATTGTTGAGCGTGAAACCCATCACCGCCATGACGGCGAACGTGCCGACCAGCGACACCGGCACGTCGATCATCGGCAAGATCATCGCTTTCCAGTCTTGCAGGAAGAGCAGCACGACGATGGCGACGAGAATCACCGCCTCGATGAGGGTGTGAAAGACCTGCTCGATCGATTCTTCGATGAAGGGGGTGGTGTCGTAGACGATGCTGTATTCGATGCCGTCGGGGAATGTCTTTTTAAGCCGGGCCATCTCCTTCTTGATGTTGGCGGCGACATCCAGAGCGTTGGAGCCGGGGAGTTGGAAAATCGCCAGGCCGACCGTCGGTTTGCCGTCGAGGCGGGCGATCTGATCGTATTGTTGGGCGCCGAGTTCGATCCTCGCGACATCCTTGAGCCGCACGACTTGCGAGGACGGGCTTTTGATTTCCGTCGTGCCGTAAGTTGTCTTGACGATGATGTTGCCGAATTCCTCCTTGGTTTGCAGCCGGCCAAGAGTGCTCATCGTGTATTGAAACTGCTGCCCTTCCGGCACCGGCTGTTGGCCGATCTGGCCGGCGGCGACTTGCACGTTCTGATTCTGCACCGCCGCGACGACATCCCCCGCCGTGAGACTGCGGGCGGCGAGCTTGTCCGGTTCGAGCCAGATGCGCATGCTGTAATCGCGTTGGCCGAGGTACGTCAAATCGCCGACGCCGTCAACGCGTAGCAACTTGTCCTTGATTTTGATCGTCGCGTAATTGCTGAGGTAGACATCGTCGTAGCGGCCGTCCGGCGAGATCAGGTTCACCACGAGGAGAATGCTGGGCGACCGCTTCTTCGTATTGACGCCCTGCACCTGCACCTGTTGCGGCAATTGCGGCAACGCCAGGGCGACGCGATTCTGCACGAGCACCTGGGCGATGTTGAGATCCGTGCCCAGGTCGAATGTCACGGTCAGCGAATACGCCCCGTCGTTGGTGCATTGCGACGACATATAGAGCATGCGTTCGACGCCGTTGACCTGCTGCTCGATGGGCGCGGCCACGGAATCGGCGACGACTTTGGCGTTGGCGCCCGGATACGACGCCGTCACCTGCACCGTCGGCGGCGTAATGTCGGGATACTGGGCGATGGGCAGCGTGAACGCCGCCACGCCCCCCAGCAGCATGATGACGATCGAGATCACCCAGGCGAAGATGGGGCGTTCGATGAAGAAGCGTGCGAGCATGGCGAGCGCCTGGAGGGAATAGGTGGGTTTGCGAAACGGTTGGCGAGGCCCGTCACTTCCGTTGATCGGCGGCCGGCTTGGGGTCCACGGTCATGCCGGAGCGAACGCGCTGCAAGCCGCTGACGATCACTTTGTCGGTGACGGCGAGGCTTTCGACCCCTTCTTCGCCCGGTTTCGTCAGGCGAACCCCTTCGGCGCTACGCACGATTTTGAGAGGATGAACGACTTGCAACATATCGGCTTCCAGGGGGCCCGGGTCGATCGGGCGATACTCGACGACGTTTTTTTCGTTGACAACATAGAGGAACTTTTTGCCCTGATCGGTTCCGATCGCCGCTTGCGGCACGAGCAACGACTTGTGCGGTTCGCCGATCGGCAGGCGGACGCGGAGGAACAACCCCGGCGTGAGCAGGCGCGACTTGCTGCTTTTGGATTGAGGATTGGGAATCACGCCGCGAACTTGCAAAGTGCCGGTCGAGGCGTCGATTTGATTGTTGACGAAATCGAGTTTGCCTTCATTGGGGAATTCGTTGCCTTCGTTCGCCAGGCCAAATTGCACGGGGGTCTCGGCGCCTTCTTTCACCGACTTGATCTTCCCCTCGCGGATGAGCTTTTGCACGCGGAGCATGGTGCGTTCGTCGACGTCAAAATAAGCGTACATCGGATCCATCGAGACAACCGTGGTGAGCAGGGTGTTGTCTTGCGTCACGAGGTTGCCGATCGTGATGAGGTTGTTGCCGACGACGCCGTTAATGGGGGATTTCACGTCGGTGAATTTCAGATTCAGGTTGGCCGATTCGGCGTCGGCCTTGGCGGCTTGCAGCGTCGCCTCGGCGCTGCTCTTGTCGGCGGCGTATTTGTCGAGGTCCGCCTGGCTGATCGCGCCGGGGGTTTTGGCGATGGAGAGGCCGCGGGCGAGTTCGACGCTGGCGAGCTTCAGTTTCGATTCGGCGATGGCGATCTGGCCCAGCGCGCGGTCGTAGGTCGCCTGATAAGGCCGCGGATCGATGATGAAAAGGGTATCCCCTTCCTTCACATTCGAGCCCGCTTTGAAGTTGATCTTTTCGAGATACCCCGTGACGCGGGCCTTGACCTGGACGTGATCGACGGCGGCGGTGCGACCGGTGAAATACTCGTAGTCGGTCACTTCGCGTTCGATCGGGTACGCATAGCGCACGACCGGAACTTTCGGCGCCCCACGCGTCGCATTGGTGTCGGCGCAGCCGCTGGTCGCCATGAGAACGGCCAAAAGCATCGTGAAAGTTCGTAGCATGTGAAGTCCCCGAGCGCGGCGGAGAGTTGGCAGCCGCGCGTGGACCTGTTTTATGGTGCGTGATCGGAGTTTCAACGGCAGACGCCCGTTCGCAATGGCTGGACACGCCCTCACGCGTTGGCGAGGATCTCGTCGACCAGCGCACGCAGGAACGGTTCGGCGTCCGTGACGACGCCGACGGTCTGATGGCTGCCGCGGTCGGCGAGTTTGGTCACCGTGGCGGGATTGATGTCGACGCAGGCGACCTTCACCCACGCGGGGAGCAAATTGCCGACGGCGATCGAATGCAGCATCGTGGCGGCCATGAGGCAAAAGCCGACGCCGGGGATCAGGCCGCGCATCGCATCCTGTGCGACGAGAGCGTCGGTGATCACATCGGGGAGCGGGCCGTCGTCGCGAATGCTGCCCGCCAGGACGAACGGAATGTCGTGTTTGACGCATTCGAACATGATGCCGCTTTTGAGAACGCCCTTTTCAACCGCCGCCCGCACGCCCCCGAGACGACGGATCGTGTTGATGGCCCGTAGATGATGTTCGTGCCCTTCTTCGGTCGGCAGGCCGCGCGTGAGGTCGACGCCGAGGCTCGTGTTGAAGAGGGCCTGTTCGATATCG
>JBAXFO010000290.1:0-6170 GCA_037139885.1 Planctomycetota bacterium | reverse complement strand
GGTCAGCGAGTCGGGGACGCGATTTAATCCGCAGATGATTTAATCATATTTCCGGAACAGCCCGTAGGGTGGGTTGAGGTACTCCGAAGCCCACCGAAAGGTTCGGAACCCAAGACCTATCTCGGAAGCTTTCGGTGGGCTTCGGAGTACCTCAACCCACCCTACATGAATTCTGCCGAACTCGTTACGGCCGAACCTTCTTCTTCGAGAGTCCCAGCGTCGCTTTCATCCCGAGCCAGACGAGGATGCTGGTGGAGCGGACCATTTCTTTGAGGTTGGCCTTGGTGACGCCGAGGCGGCGGTCTTCGAAGATGATGGGGGTCTCGCCGATACGGGCGCCTTGGAGGTAGCAGAGCAGCAACACTTCTTCTTGAAAGCTGTAGCCGCGGGAAAGCATGTTGGAGAAATCGGTGCCGCGCAGGAGCGGGACGTTGTACGCACGGAAGCCGCCGCTGCAATCTTTCGAGGGCAGCCGCATCAGCGTGCGGCACAGCGTATTGACCGACCAGCTCATAAAGCGGCGCGACGCGGGCCAGTTGACCGTGCCGCCGCCGGGGACGTAACGGGAGCCGATCATGATTTCGTGATCGCTCATGCCGGCCAAAACGGCGGGGATGTCGCGCGGATGATGCGAGAAGTCAGCGTCCATCGTGACGAGGATGTCGAAGTTCTTTTCGATGCCGTAACGCATGCCGGCCAGGATCGCCGTGCCCAGGCCGAGTTTGCCGGTGCGGTGCATGACATGGACGCGGGGATCTTCACGAACGAGTTCGTCGGCGATGGCGCCGGTGCCGTCGGGTGAATTGTCGTCGATGACGAGGACATCGACATGCGGAGCGAAGCGGTGAATTTCGGCGATGAGGGGACGAAGATTGTCGCGTTCGTTGTAAGTGGCGATAGCGACCAGCGTCTTGGGTTCGGCGCGGTCCACGTTTGCTCCTTCCCGAAGGAATTTTCATTGCTGGGCGCATCGACTATATTAGAAGCTGCGGGCGAATTGTCGTCCGCGAATTGTGCAACGGGTCTCTCAAGGTTATCGCCATGCCCGCCCCGGCCGTCATCTCTTGTCCTCATTGCGAAAGCCGGTTCAAGGGCAAACCCGAGCACGGCGGCAAGAAGATCAAATGCCCCTCGTGCGATAAGCCGTTCGTCGTGCCCGACGAAGAGTCGCCGGCCCCGAAGCCCAAACCCCGCTCCAAGCCCCCCAAGATCGAAGCCCCCGACGACGACAACTCTTACGGCGTCGGCCATATCGACATCGCCCCGCGCTGCCCCAATTGCGCCAAGGAAATGCTCAACGCCGAAGCGATCATTTGCGTGCACTGCGGCTACAACACCATGACCCGCACCCACGGCACGACCAAACGAGTCTACGCCGTGACCCGTATGGAACACTTCCAGTACCTCATCCCTTCCCTGTCGCTGGCGGCCGCTTTCGTCACCATCGTTCTCATGTTGATTTTTTACAGCACCGTTTTGACGCAGTGGCTCGAAGGAACGGGCTGGAGCTGGATTACGCACGAATCGCTGCGCATGTGGTCGACGATTCTCCTGCTGGGCCTGCTGTGGGGCCTTGGCTCGTACGCGTTCAAGACGCTCGTGATGGCGCCGCGACCGCCGGATATCGAGAAGGAATAAGGGAAAGTTCGCAACAGTGAAGGCTCCCTTCGAAATTTACCGCCAAGACGCCAAGATCGCCAAGAATACACAAAGCCTGGCTTCGCGATTCCTTGGCGATCTTGGCGTCTTGGCGGTTGAAATAAAGCTTCGAAGGCGGGTCAAAGATCAATGAGGGGGCCTAGCAGTCGTTGCGAGGTCTTTCATCAGCCCAGGGTTGCCCTGTCGCTTTCCACAGCGCCGCACGCGAGACATCAACTCCGCACGCCCCCGCGTTTCACGCGTTCGAGCGCGTCGCGGGCTTCGTAAAACAGCGGATGTTGTTCAAAGGTAACCACCTCTTCATAACAACGACCGGCACGCGTCAGATCGCCGACCGCTTCATACGCCCGGCCCAGTTTGTACATCGTGTCGGCGCCGGCCCGGGAGCTCTTGCGGAATTCGAGGAAGCACTTCACCGCTTCGGCGGGTTTCTCTTCGAGATACAAATCGCCCAGCAGCCGATGGGCGACGTACCAGGCGTCTTCTTCTTGTTCGCTGGCGAATTTCTCCGGTTTGTTCTGACGGATCTTTTCGAGGGTTTCGATCGTTTCGGGAATCTCGCCACGCAGTCGGCGAACGCGGGCGCGCATCACCAACGCGTCGAGGCTGGTCGGTTTCGCGGTTTCGTACAGCTCGGCCAAATGACCGGCCCAGTCGAGCAAATCGAGATCGCTGGCGCCCCGTTCGAGCACCATGTTAGCCTTCGTCCGGCAGTAATCGACGTCGAACCAGCGCTGCACATTGTCCCAGCGCATCTTCAATTCGGCGGGCGTCACGGAGTACATATACCGGTCTTTGCGGGCGACCAGATCGGGATCGGCGGGGTTGTAGGAAAGGCCATGTTCGGCGCAGTTGAGGGCGGTCCAGGGATCGTTCTTGCGTTCGAAAAGCTCGGCCAGGGTGCGATAGGTTTCGACGCCGGCGTCCTCTTTCTGACTGTAGAATTTGAACGCATCGAGGGCGGCGTCGAGCTGGTTCTCGGCCATCGCGCGTTCGCCGACATGCTTGACGACGACGAACAGATTCTGCCGATCGGCGGGGGCCATGTTCTCGACGCCGACGGCCCGGCCCACTTGCATCGCCTTTTGATAATTGACCCACATGCCGGCCGCGTCGCCGAATTTCTCGTGGGCTTTGGCGATGGTGGTGTACAACGTCGCCGCTTCGGTCGGCAGGCCACGGGCGGCGATGCGGAGGAACTCGGCGCCGCGCCGCCATTGTTGATCGTCGTCGAGCAAAGCCACGCCGAGTTCTTTGACGTAGCGATAATCGAACCCGTCGCGGATCGTTCCCTCGGCGGTATTTTCCAGGTACAGCGCCTCGGTGACGACCGGGTAAAGGGAGCGTTTGAGATCCCAGGCGCCGGGGTCGTCGGGCTTGACGGAGAGCTCGCGTTCCACGGCCGCGAGCGCTTCGAAGCGGCGCGCCCCGCGGGCGATGAGCGGCTCGCCGACGCGGCGTTTCATTTCGGGATGCAAGCTGAGCGCGAGCTGCCAGCCGGCGAAAAGCATCTTGGCGCGGGCTCGCGGATCGCCGGGAACTTCGCCCGAGAGCAGGGCGGAAAGATTCTTGGCGGCGTCGTCGAAAGCGCCGGTGTGGCAGGACGCGACCGCTCGCCAATACCAACACGCCGGCTCGAGTTCGGGCCGTTGATTGGCGACGAGCTCCAGGAGATGTTGAGCCTCCTGGATCTGCTTCGCGGTGGGATGATCGGCGAGCAACAGGGCGGCCACGCGTTCGAGGCACAGGGGATAATTGACCAGCTTGAGAATGGTCGGGTGTTCCTTGATTTGGCCGTAATCGAGATCGCGATGGAGCTGCCAAAGCTGATCGCGCGCGAGGGGGTGTTTGGGGTCGAGTTCAAGCGCCCGGCCCAGCGACACCATGGCCCGATCGATCTGCCCGACTTCGCGAAAGCTGAGCCCGCGCAAGGCATGTTTGAAGACGCGTAAGCCAGGGAGGACGTATTTCGTATAGGTGTAATAGACGAGCAGCGGCACGACGATGGCGACGGAGCGAAACGCCGGAACCGATTCCGCCGACAGAACCCACAGGCCGACGCCGAACGCTCCGCACAGAGCCGCGATCTCGACTTCGGTTTCTTCTTCGAGGCTGGCGAACGTGAGCAGGTAAAAGCCTGGGATGCCGAGCATCAACAAAGCCCCGGCCATGGTTTGTTGTTCGACGGGGAACGGATTGAGCCACAGGGCGGCCGCCGCCCCGCCGACGATGGCCAGGGCGAGGGCGAAGCCGAGATAATTGCGGATCTTGGCGTCGCGCAAATTGCGGACGGTCCACAGGCCCATGCCCAGGACGACGCCGCCGAGCACGGGGTAGAGGACTGGCCCCCATTGTTCGGTTCCGCGGATGATGAGATACGTTCCCGCCGTCAAGCCGCCGAGCACGCCGCCGAAAACCGTGCGGGGATTTTCGAGCAAGAGGAACAAGGCAAAGCCGATGACTCGGCCACGAACCGTCGCCCCTTCGCGGACTTTCCGCAATGCGACGGCTCCGAGGGCGAGGGCCAGACCTGTGGCCGTGGTCGCGGCGAGAATGCCGATGTCGGTCCAGGTCGGTCCATGGAGAGCGACCACGACGAGCAAGCCGAGATAGACGCCCTTGAGGATGTATTCGGTTTGGTCCCAGCGCATGAAATTGGCTTCCAGAGGAGGGCGGAGAGTTCGGAACGACGAAGGCCGGTTCACGATCTTGGGCATTTTCGGCGAGCAATGTAGAATACTATATACCCCCAACGAGCCGGCTGACACGGTCGCCGGCTGCACGGAGAGCATTTCTAAGGACAGGGACGCATGCTGCTTTCGCCATTGCCCGACGTTTCGTATCCCGGCCTTCTTCATATCGATCCGCCCGCGGTTCGGCTCATGGAACGAGCCATCGCCCGCGGCGAGACGCTGCTGGCCGTCAACGGCGCGCTCGTCGCGAACACCGTGCCGCACACGGGGCGCTCGCCGAAAGACAAGTATGTCGTCCGCCATGCCGAGAGCCAGGATCATATTTGGTGGGGCGAGGTCAATCGTCCGCTCGACCAGGCGACGTATGCCGCGCTGAAGGCGAAGGTCATCGAGCATCTGTCGAAGCAGCCGGAGTTGTTCGTCGTCGAAGCCCAGGCCGGGGCCGATCCGCAGAACCATCTCGGCGTGAAACTCGTTTCGGATCATGCCTGGTATGCGATCTTTTTTCAGTGCCTGATGCGCCGCCGCGATGGCGGGGCGCCGGCTCAGAATGTGACGATCTATCACGCCCCGACGCTCAAACTCGATCCGGCCAAGGACGGCACGCGCAGCGACGTCGCCGTCGTGCTCAATTTCGAGGCGGGCGAGATCGTCATCGTCGGCACGAAATACGCCGGCGAAGTGAAGAAGGCCGTCTTTTCGTATCTCAACGCCTGGCTGCCGCGGCGCGGGGTTTTGCCGATGCACTGTTCCGCCAACATCGGCCCCGCGGGGGACACAGCCATCCTCTTCGGCCTCTCCGGCACCGGCAAGACGACCCTCTCCGCCGACCCCGAACGCACCCTCATCGGCGACGACGAGCACGGTTGGTCCGAGGCCGGCATCTTCAACTTCGAAGGCGGCTGCTACGCCAAGTGCATCAAGCTTTCGCAAAAAGGCGAACCCCTGATTTGGGACGCCGTCCGCTTCGGGTCGATCCTGGAAAACGTCGCCCTCGACCCGATCACGCGCGAGCTCGATTACAACAGCGACGCCATCACCGAAAACACCCGCGCCGCCTATCCGCTCGACTTCATTCCCGGCGCCGAACCGAGCGGCCGCGGCGGCGTCCCGAAGACGATTCTGTTTCTCACCTGCGACGCGTATGGCGTACTCCCGCCGCTCGCGAAGCTCACTCCCGCCCAGGCTCTCTATCACTTCCTCTCGGGCTACACGGCGAAACTCGCCGGCACGGAACAAGGCGTGCAATCGCCGAGCGCGACGTTCAGTTCCTGCTTCGGCGCCCCGTTCTTGACCCTGCCTCCCAGCCATTACGCGCAAATGTTGCGCGAACGGCTCGAACGCTTCAAGACCCCTGTCTGGTTGGTGAACACCGGCTGGTCGGGCGGGCCGTATGGCGTCGGCCGCCGCATGCCGCTCGAATGGACGCGAACGCTGGTCCGTGCGGCCCTCGCCGGGACGCTCGATCATGTCGCCACAGCGCCCGATCCGGTGTTCGGCGTGCATGTGCCCATATCGTGCCCCGGATTGCCGGCCAGCGCGATGCAGCAGCGTTCCAGCTGGAGCGACGCTGCGGCTTACGATCGGCAAGCGGCGATGCTCGCGGAGCTCTTCAAGGCGAATTTCACGAAGTTTGCGGGAGTCTCCGCCGATGTGGCGGCTGCGGGACCCAAGTGACGTGGCGCAAGCGGGGGGTCCGTTTCACGCGGATTTACGCAACGCGCCCTAGAACGATGGCGGTGTTGCTGCCGCCGAATCCGAACGAGTTCGACAAAGCGATATCGATCGGCCGCTCCTGGGCCTGATGCGGCACATGGC
>JBAXFO010000289.1:0-6171 GCA_037139885.1 Planctomycetota bacterium | reverse complement strand
GGCGCTGAAGTTAACCTGCCAAACCCGCCATCGCCCAAGACGCAAAGGCTCCCTGCGCGAGACTGCCCATCAGCAAGGCCACAGGAATGAGCCAGCGATACCCAATTCGATGAAGCGCGCACCAAACGAAAACAACGTAGGCGATAAAGAGTGTAAGGATACCGACGCCCGCAAGGATTCCGCTCTCAGTCAGCACGATGAGGATCGAAGCGACAGGCGCCAAAAGATAGGTCGTGCTTTCTGGCGGCGACATTTGAACCATGCATGGCACAGAGCCAACGATCACTGCCAGCAGATTGACGCCGAGAAACAGCACGCCGCTCCAACCCGATCGTTTGCGCGGCGGAGGTTGGGATGTGCTGCTCAATGAATTGCCGAAAGTCATGGTGCGATCATGCCGATCGTTTCTTCGTGGACTTCTTGCGGTTCTCCGCCGCCTTCCCAGGCTTGAGGAGTTTCGGTTGGGGAGCGACATAGACGCGTCCCTCCGCCAACCCTTCTTTATTGAGGTGATCGCAAAGCTTGTCGAGATCATAATCGAATTCGAGCATGATCTGTTCGCGGATCGCGCGAAGCTCTTGAATTGGATCAGGCGCCATCGGTTTCTCCGTCAAGCAATTCGCGCGGCGTGCATATCACGGGAACATCAAAACCCCGGCGTTGCGCCAACTCGCGGATTGCGGGTTGGTGCCTCGGATTTGCGATGTGGGTGCAGTTCCAGGTTAACAGAATGTCCATGCCGCCTTCAATGGCGATCGCAATGTGATAGGCGTCCATCACGGCAGCACGAGGAAGCGCGAGGCGACGAACAAGTTTCCTCGCGAAGCGCCTCGCGGTTTTTGTGTCTTCAAGAATCGCAATATCTTTGAGGACATTGGATCGAAGAAGCGCAGCAGCCGCATCGCCTCGACGAATCTCCAGCAGCACGAAGTCGGAGATGTACAGATCATATTTGTGACGAAGGTTCTCCCACCAGTCTTGAGTCCATTGACGCATTGCCGAAATGAACACATCACGGTTGGGCCGAGCGGTGAGATAGCTCGGAACGGAAGAGTCCAAATAGACTTTGGGCCTCATCGGGGCGATCTCACTCCTTTCGATTCGCGATACGTTGTCTTGAGTTCCGCAAGGAAGGTTTGTGCGCTCGCAGTTTTCGGTTGCGGCCCGAGCGAATCATCAAGTTCGCGGCTCTCCGCAGGAGAGCGTTGACGTGTCCTGCATGCGGTGAAGCGTACGGACAATGGACCTGTCAGCGCTCTCCTGCGGAGAGCCGCGAACGCTCATTCCTTGCGATTCTTCTTCCGATTCGCCTTATACGTCGTTTCGAGTTCCTCCATCAGAGCGGGCATGCGGTCCATGATGCGTTTGTGTTTGCGCGGCTTGTGGTTGTCGAGGGCGTAGACGGTGAGGAGCGGCAGGAAGATGGTCGAGTCGGAGTAGCAGATCACCGTGTTCGGGAGTTGTTCGGGGTCGACTTTGCCCCAGGTCATGGCTTCGCCCGGCGTGGCGCCGGAGAGGCCGCCGGTGTCGGGGCGGGCGTCGGTCACTTGCAGGAAATAGTCGTGGCCCGATTCGTCGAGGCCGAGGACTTCTTGAATCTGGGGTTCGGTTTGCAACAGGAAGTTTTTCGGCGAGCCGCCTCCCAGGATGAACGCTCCCGACGCCCCTTCGTTCTTCTTCGCGTTCCAGACGATGGCGGCCGACTGGTTCACGTCCCGCAGCGGATCGATCTGCAGCTTCGAGCCTTCCAGCTGCAAGGCGGCCAGGTTCATGCCGATGGAGCTGTCGCCCGGCGACGACGTGAAGATCGGCACGCCGCAGCGATACGCGGCCGCCAGCATGCTGCGATGCTTGGCCTTCGCTTCGTCCTCCATGGCGGCGATGTATTTGCCGACGAGATGGTGAAACTCGGCCGTGCTCATCGTCTTTTGAAACGCCTCGCCGCGGCACAAAGTGCGGTAGAACTTATCCGTGCCGAGAAGATTTTCGTAATCAAAAACGATATCGTAGATGCGGATGACTTGATGCTTGCGGAGTTCGAGATCGTCGAGGCCGGGGCGGGACTGATGCAGGTCCATGCCCAGGGCGAAGTGGGTGTCGTGGTAAAGATTCGCGCCGGTGCTGATGATCCAGTCGATGAACCCGGCTTCAATCAGCGGCACCAGGCACGACATACCGAGGCCCGCGGGAGTGAGGGCGCCGGAAAGGGAGAGGGCGACCGTCGTCTTCGGGTCGAGATATTTGCTCGTGAACAGCCGGCACGCTTCGCGGGTGCGGCCGCCGTTGTACGAGAGGAACGCCTCCTCGATGAGCTGCGACACCGAAGCGCCGCGCGTGAGCAAGGGGGGATCGATCCGCTTGTGGCTGATCTTGTGAAGGAATTGCTGATGCGGCGTGTGTTTTTTCATGCAGACAAGCGTACGGCGATCGTGCGGATCGTCAACCGGAGACTCGTCCCGATCGAACCCAACCTTGCGGGCAGGCTCGATCGGCACTGTGTCCAAAATGATTGTTACTGAACCTTCAGGGACAGATCGACGCCCCCCATCTTGTCCTTATTCTTGGGGACGGTGATGGGCAGCCGCGCTCCGGTATCGAGGCGGCGGGCCGAGACGACGTAGTTGCCCGGGGGCACGTCGGTGAACTCGTATTTCCCCTCGGGCGTGGTCTTCGCCTGCTTGGCCTCATCCGTCTTCTCGGGCTTTTGCTTGACCAGAAAAACCGTGACGTTCGGCTGGGCCAGGCCGCCGCGCATGACGGTCCCGGAGATCGTCGTGAGGACATCGGGCAGAGCGGCGTCGTCCTTAAGATCTTTGGAAACGATGACGAGGCTTTGCTTGCCCGACATGAAGACGCCGGTCGCGGTCTCCACCTGGGCGCTGACGAACAGCTTGCCCCGATGCTCGGCGGGGACAATGATCTCTTCTTTCGGAACGAAGGCGTCGAGCTTCTTGTCGTAGATCGCCTCGATCTTGACGAGCTTCTCGGGGATCTTGTGATCCTTGTCGGCCTCGCCGAGGAAGAAGACAACGTTTTCGACCGGCGCCTGAGTGCCCCTGAGGCGCGGCGTGAAGAGCAAGCGCGGAATGAGCTTGTCTTCGGGGCGAGCCTTGGCGGGCACGTTGACAATCTTGAGGCCCTCGGCCGGCGTCGCATCGAGAATCAATTCGGCGACCACCGCATCGTTGATCTTGTCGAACGTGAGCGGCGCGAAGCGGTTTTCCGGACCCGCATTGAACAGGGCGACCTTTTCGTCGCGCGCGTCCTGTTCGTTGGCGATGGGCACAACTCGCTGCTTGGCGTCGAGCAGACGCACTTGCAGCGTGCGTTTGCCGTTAATGCCCTCGGCGTCGAGCTCGACGACGCGGTCGCGCACCTTGGTGCGGAAGACCAGGGCGTCCCCATCGGCCTTGTATTCGACGGCTTGATCGCGAAGGCCGCGATAGGGGCTGCCGGGAGTTCGTTCGTAGTTGCCCTGCCCCGCGCGGTCGAATTTGAGTTCGACGAACGAACGCTGGAGCGCGTCTTCGTCCCCCTCGGCCTGGCTGCGGGCGTCGACTTCGATGACGACCGGAATCTTCCCCGAAGGAAGCGAATACCGCGCGGCCACCAGTCGCGCGCGGGTGTTGTCTTTGAGAGCCGTCAACGCGCCATCGGCGAAGGCGCACTTGTAAAGAAACGCGCGTTCGAAACCGTCGACGTTCAGCGAAATCCGCCCATTTTGCGGCGGCACGCCTCCTTCGAATTGCACGTTGTCGGCCGAGAGTTCGACTTCCTGGTTTTCCTTACTGAGCCGTTGCTTGAAAGTGCCCGCTTTGTTGACGGCCAAACCGGGAATGACCGAGGGCTGGAGCACCAGTTCGACCGGGCAGGGAGGATCGAGCGGCTCATCGGAACTCAGCTTGAACGACAGGCGCCGGCGTTCGGGGTCGTACCGGGCCTCGCGGACTTTGACGTATTCGCGAGGATCTTGCAACTTCACGGGGACATCGATCTTGACCGGTTCCGGCGTGGTGCCGTCATCGACCAGGAAGCGGAGCAAGAACGGCGGGCCGTCGAGCTTCGGCCAGGGAGCGGCTGGGTCCTTCGGCGTCGGCAGACTGAACGCGACGGGCGAATATTTTTTGACGTCAACCTTGGGGACGACGGTTGTCGTCAGCGGTTTCACTTTGCCGTCGACGCCGACTTGTTCGACGGTGATTTTGACGTTCTTGCGAGCGCCGGGGCCGGGATTGTAGTAGGAGAGGTAGATCGGTTGCACGGCATTGGGCCGCAAGGCGATCACTTGTAGATTCGCCGGTTCGCTGGACGGATCGTACGCGATCTTGAGCTGAGCTTGCACGGGCAACGCCAAGAGCAACGCCGCAGCTCCAGCGGCCAGCCAGCGAGAATTCGCCAAAATCATGATCGAAATCTCCGATTGAGGAATTTTCAGCCCCCTCAATAAACCATGACGGGGCGGCCGAGACAAGATCCGTTTGTTACGGCGCTTAACGGACGGCGCGCTCGATGCCGTGCGCCGAAGGGCCCTCCGCTCAATCTCTCATTGTCTCATCCCCCGCCCAACCACCAAACCAAAAGTTGACCGTCTCTCATCGATTCCGCTGTACCCTTAATGGATTTTTCATATCGAAACGGATACTCCTTCATTGTGCCGCCTTCCTCAAACCTCGGATGAATCATGGACGCGCCCACGCCCTCGTTCTCGTTCCGAAATGTTTTGTTGATCGTCGTCCCCGTCGCGATCGTCGCGGCCCTGGGGAGTTGGTACTACACTCTGCAAGCGGATCGGCAGTTGGCCGCGACGTTGAATCCGATGCGCAATTTTCTCAGGCTCAACCTGACCGCGCCCACGAAGCTCGATCCCGGTCTCGTCGATGGCGATGGCGATCTTGTCGCCGCCGCGCCGACCGATCCGAAAGAGCAGATCGATCCTGAAACGCTCGTCTTTGTCGTGCTCGGTCAAGACGCCGACAAAGAGGCGGCCCAGTTCGCCGACTTAACGGCCTATCTCGCCAAGGTGACGGGCAAGAAAGTCGATGTCACCGTGTCGGCCGACCCGATGCCCGAGCAGATGCAGGCTCTGCGGAGCGGCAAGACGCATCTGGCGGCGTTCTCGACCGGCAGCGTCAGCACGGCCGTCAACAAAGGCGGCTTCATCCCGTTTTGCGTCATGGCCGACGAGAAGGGGGATTTCGGCTATCAGATGGAGATCATCGTCCCGGCCGACAGCCCCGCCAAAACGCCCGCCGACCTCAAGAACAAATCGATTTCGTTCGTGTCGGCGTATTCGCATTCGGGTTTCAAAGTCCCCGTCGTGACGCTGTGGAAGGAGTTCCATCTGCAACCGGGCGTCAGCTATACGCCGTCGTTCGCCGGCAGCCACGAGACGATCGTCGAGGGCGTCGCCAAGGGTCCGATAGCGGCGGGGGCGGTAGCGAGCGATTTGTACAAACGTATGGTCGGCGCGGGCCAGGTCGATCCCAAGGCGATTCGCACCATTTACACCTCCAAGGCCAGTTTCCCCAGCCAGTGTTTCGGCTATGCGCATCAGCTCAAACCGGAACTCGCCGCCAAGGTGAAGAAGGGGTTCCTCGAATTTCCGTGGAAGGGAAGCTCGCTCGAGAAGGCGTACGCCGCGGCCGGGCAGTCGAAGTTCGTTCCCATTACGTACAAAGCCGACTGGGCGGCCGTGCGGCAGTTGGAAGTCGAAGCCGAGCATTTGCTCGATACGGAGCCGACGGCGAAGAAATAGGGACGCCGGGCAAACCCTCGCGATTGCGGGAACTCGTCCGATTGCAGCAACCCATCCCAACACTCTCAGCGTGAGCCATCGGAAAGCGCAAAATTGGACTCAAGTCGCATGAGATATTCCCCCTCGGGCCGCAATGCGCGGAATAATCGAGGCAGCGAGCACGGCGTGCGTCATTGGCGCCGTTGCCGAAGTTCCGAGAGTTCTCCATGCCCAGCGACGCGAAATTCGGCCTGGTCGTCGGGATGATCGTCGTCCTCCTCATTGCCTTGCTGTTTTTCCGCAAGGAGGGGGCCAACGAACTTCCCGCGGCCGCACCCACGGCGCCCCAGCCGGCCGGGTTGCGTGCCGCGCCGAACTCGGGAATGCGCGCCAGCAGCCTCTGTTGCAGGGTGTGGAGTTTGTCAATGCCGACGCCA
>JBAXFO010000288.1:0-6179 GCA_037139885.1 Planctomycetota bacterium | reverse complement strand
CCTCGTTCTTGAAAGGAGCTTGACCATGACAGCGACCCGTAAGCCACATTCTATCAAACTCGACTCGTCGCAAACAAAGGGTCCTGACACCTTTGATTGCCCGTGAATTACCGCTCCAGCAGCTTCAGCTTGTCCGGGTCGTTCGTCCAACGGAAACGTCGAAAGCGTAAGCGGCAATTTTTCAAGTTCGCCGCTCACGCTTCCGGCTAACGATGCAGTGTGACGAGCGTATTATTGCCCGCACGCTAACTGATATTCCAGGCCTCCGTCGAAGCAAAGAACGATGCGGCCAGATCGTGATCCGTCAGTCCTTGATGGTCGAGGCGATCGAGCCAGTAGGCCCGCTCGGAGACGTTCTCCTTGCGATTGAGAATGCTCTGGTAGCATTCATCGACAAGTCCGCCGTGCCGTTCGTTGGATTCGACGAAGACGCTCGCGATCTGGTCCGGGGTCATGCGATTGAGAGCGTCGATCCACCAGGCTCGCCCGCCCACATCGGCTTCGCGGTACAGCAAATCGTTGTAAAGGGCGTCGATATACGCTGTCTGGAGCGGATGAAGCTTCAGGTATTCGGGCGACGACGCGAACCGTGCGATCACGGTTTCTTCGTTCATAGCGCCGGACTGCAGATTACCGATCCAGAAGGTTCGTCCGCCAGCGTCCGCGGCGCGATGCAGCAGATCGCGGTAAAGGCCATCGACTTGCTGGCCGCGGTGTTCCGTCGAATTCCAGATGGCGTTGGCGACGACCCAGTTCGATGTGCCAGTCGCGAGGAGGTTGCTCCAGTAGGCCCACCCGCCGGCCTCGGGATGGCGTCCAAGGATCTCGTGATAGAGCGAATGGACATACTCCATGTTGCTCGGCGGCAGATTCTTCACCGAGATGATGGCCGTCGACTGGTCGGTCAGTGGATCGGTCGGATCGAGGTCGCTGGTCGTCATCGTGAGGGCGAAGTCGCCCGAGCCATTCAGCGCCGGCTGATACGACATGCCGTTGAGGGCCACGTTGATCGCGGCGACCGTGCCGCGGAATGTCATCGACGTGTCAGCGGTTCCATCGCCGACGCTGAACGTCAGGCCGTTCTTGCCCGACAGCGTGAGTTCGCCGCTTGCGACCGTGAGGGCGACCTGCAGCACCGGCGGATTGTCGACGTCGGCGACCGAAACTGTGCCGGCGAAGACGTAGGTCGTATCTTCGTTCATGGTCACCGCGGCCGGCAGCGTGTTTTCAGGCCGATCGTTGACGGCGGTGACCGTCACCCGGAACGACTCCTCGACCCAGAGGCCGTCGGCGTCGGTAGCGCGGATGGTGATGTTGCTTTCGCCGTTGGCTTGCGGCTCGATCCCGATGGTCAAATTGCCAGTTACATAGTCGATCGAGTAGCCGCTGAACAGCGACGGATTCGAGTTGAACACTTCGGTGTAGACGAGCGGATCGCTCGTCTCGATATCGTCGAACGCATCGTAGAAATTGACGACGACCGAGGCGGTGTCTTCCGGAACGGTGATGTTGGCGATGCCGTTCGAGATCGGTCGGGCGTTGATTTTGACATAGTACGCCTTGTTGTTGTACGACCCCAGGTCGTCGGTGACGCGGACGGTGAAGTAGAATCCATATCCGCCGAGGGTGGGCGTGCCGTCGAGTACGCCGTTGGCGGCCAGATTCCAGCCGTACGGGAGCGTTCCCGAATCGAGCGTGAACTCGTAGGGAGCAGAGCCTCCGGTCGCGCTGATGACTTGCGACGAGTAGACGCCCTCAAGACCTCCGGTAAGGGTGTCCGGACTGATTGTGATCGTCGAGAGGACGTAGAGCGAATAGACCGCGGAAGCATCGGGCGTCGTGCCGACACTCGGGTCATCGACCTGGACGGCGACTTCGTAGGATCCCGGAGTCAGCGTGGTCCCCGCCTTCACGTAGAGCGATCCGCCGGCGATCTCGAACATGGCGGCGTCCGGACCGCCGAGGCTCAAGGCATTGGCGTCGTTTGAAGCGTCGGGGTCGATCACGTTGATGTCGGCGACCCTGATTGGCAACGCCAGTGGTCCTTGCGGTGGCAGTGTCGTCACGACGTTGACGAGGTTCACGGCGGTCGGCGCCTCGTTCACGTTGGTGACCTCGATGACGAAGTTCTGCGACGCCGAGACTCCGTAGGAACCGGTCGCCACGACGGTGACGGAATGACTGCTTGCCGTCTCGTAGTCCAGAGCCGCGTTGACGGTGATGACGCCGGACACCGGGTCGATCGCGAACAGGCCACCCGCGCTGTCGTCGAGCGTGTAGACAATGCTTCCGTAGAGGGCGTCATTGGCAAACGCGGTGATGCCCACCGGTTTGCCCAAATCCTGCGTCTCGGGAACCGAGTCGGGATCGACGTCGACATCGATCGGCGTCGAAATCTCGGGCACCAAGAGCGCGAAATATTGATTATCCGTTCCGAAACTGTTCACTGCCGAGAAGGACAGCGTGTACTGCCCGCCCGAGCCGACCTCGGTGATGCCCCTGAGCTCGCCCGTGGTCGGGTTGAAGGTGACTCCGGCCGGCAAGTCCGCGCTTCCCCCCGGTCCCGCGACGCTGTCGAGGAACAGGTCGGGGGCTGGCGAGCCGCTCGCCGTCACGAAGAAACTGGTGAACGACTCGATCGGGAAGACGAACTCAGTTGCGCTGGTGAAGAGCGGGGCCTCGTTCACGACAACCCCGTAGCTGTCGGTCCCCATCACCTCGGAAAGCACGAGCGGCAGAGTGAGAGACGGCAGGTTGATCCACGACCACGCGATATCCCCGCCGCTGTTGAAAAGCAGGATCGGATAGTAATCCCCCGGCGCTGGCGTGAAGCCGGCCGCACTCGTCAAGACGCTCAGGCTCCCGCTCACATTGACGTACTGGGCGACGACTTGTCCGGTCGCTTCGGGCGCCGCGATCACCGAGACGAGCTGCCCCGATTGCATATACGATCCCGCCAGCTGGAGGGTCGCGCCAGCATCGAGATGCAGCGCTCCGTCGTTGGTGAACGTCAGGGTCGCCGGCGTCAGCGTGATGCCGGGGCCGAGTTCGAGCGTGCCTCCGGTGTCGATCGTGGTCAGCGAGCCGAGCACGCCGTTCCAGTCCGCCTTGACCAGGTTCGCGGTCGAATCTTCGAGCGAGATCTGGCCATTGAGCGTGACGATCGGTTCGATCGGCAGCATGAGCGTCGATCCCGATCCGACCTGGAAGACGCCGCCCGTCAGGGTGTCTGTCGCGTTGTCGAAATTGGCGAGAGTTCCCGTGCCCTGAATGAAGCCGCCGGTTTCGGTTCCGATGGCGCCTTCATTGGTCCACGTCCCGAGAATCATGAGGCCCGTTCCGGGGACGTTGCCGATGATGGTCCCGCGATTGATGAGCGACGCGCCGTCGCGGCCGATGTAGGCGCTCTGGCCGCGGAGCGTGATGCCGGAATCGATCGTGAGTTCTTGCCCGACATCGGCCTGGCTAAAGCCGTTGCGGTTGTATTGGTTGTAGTAATTGCTGCCGAAGACAACGACGCCGTTGCCCGTGATCGTCTGCGTGCCGTCGAATCTCATGCCGCCGACCCATTGACCGGCGTTGGCGCCGCCGAGAGTCACGGTTCCGTTCAGGGTCAAGCCGTTGCGGACGGTGAAGCTGTTGGCGTTATTGCGGCCAGCGAGGTTGCCGTTAACGGTGGTTCCATCGAGCGTGCCGTTTTCCCCTTCCAGAACAGCGCCATTCAGAAACTCAATCGAGCCTCCCGCGACCGTTCCGGTCAGGATGAACCGGCCGACATTGCCGTCGAGCGTCAAGCTATGGCCCGTGTTGTCGACCGCTGCCGAGATGTACGCGACGCCGTTGTTCGCGACGGAGATCGTCTCGTCGACGCCCGTCTTCGTCCAGGTTCCGCCGAGGTCGAGTGTGCCGCCATCGGCGAGGAAAGTACCGCCGGAACTCCAGGTTCCCGCGGTTGTCAACGAACCGCCGTTTTCCGATTTCAGCGTGCCGAATTGCTGCCAGTCCGATCCCTGGACCAGGATGCCGGTGCTGTCGACGCCACCCTGTCCGACGATGACGCCGTAATTGATCAACGTCGCATCGGGGCGTCCCACATAGGCGCTTCGGCCCTGAAGAGTGATGCCGGATGCTATAGTCAAAACTTCGCCGGGATTGGCCTGTTCAAACCCGTTTCGATTGTGATGCCAGTAATAGAAGCTACCGAAGTTGACCGTTCCGACGCCCGAAAGGGTCTGGCTGCCGTCGAATCTCATCGCGCCGGTCCAATATCCGCCATTGTCGCCGCCCAGCGTCACGGAGCCGTTCAGGACAAGGCCGTTCTGCACCTTGAAGCTGACGTTGTTGCTCCGGCCAGTGAGATTGGCATTGACCGTAGTTCCATCGAGCGTGCCCCCTTCTCCTTCCAGAATCGCGTCGTTGAGGGCGCCAATCGTGCCTCCAGTGACCTTTCCAGTCAGAATGAATCGGCCGGCGCTGCCGTCGAGCGTCAAGCCGCGGCCCGTGTTGTCGACCACTCCCATGACGTAAACGACGCCGCTGTTCGCGACGGCGATCGTTTCGTCCACGTCCGTCTTGGTCCAGGTTCCACCGAGGTTCAGTGTGCCGCCGTCGGCGAGGAAGGTGCCGCTTGACGTCCACGTTCCGGAAGTCAAGAGTCCGTTGCCCGACGAGGCCTTCAGCGTTCCGTTTTGCTGCCAGTTCGCGCCATCGACGACGAATCCAGAGCCGCCGCTCACATTGGCATTGATGACGCCGTTATTGATGAGCGTCGCGTCGCCGCGGCCGATATAGGCGCTGTCGCCGTCGAGCGTGATGCCGGCGCCGATGGTCAACACCTCTCCGGCATTCTTCTGCGCGAGCGAGTTGCGGTTAATCCCGGTGTAGTAGAAACGGCCAAAGGTGAGCGTTCCCGTACCGGTCAGCGACTGCGAGCCGTCGAAGACGATTCCGGAACCGCCGCCATTGGCATTGCCGACCGTCGCCGTCCCGTGGAAGACCAGTCCGTTTTTGACAATGAGACTATTGCCGTTGATGACGTCGAGCGTCGCATCCACGGTGGTGTTGTCGAGCGTGCCGTTCGCTGCGGTGATGGTGGTCGTGTCCGAGACGATGGCTTTCGCCAGCGTTCCGGAAACCGTGAACGTTCCGGCGACACTGAGGACGCCGGGGTTGTTGGAAATGTCGGCGACCGTCAGAGTCCCTCCCGTCAGGTTGAGATTGCTCGCGCAATTGAGCGAAGCGATTTGTTCCGTATGGCCAGCGGTAAAGTAAATCGTGGTCCCCGCGAACGCCGAATCGACGACGACCGGATCGGCCGCTGTCGGCGTGTGATTGGTCAAGGAGACGTCGTCGTACCAGTTGGCGGCGGCGTGCCAGGAGTTGCTGACCGCGCCGGTCCAACTGACCGTTGGCGCCGTGCGATCCTCGAGCAGATCCAGGCGCGGCCAGCGACGCCAGGCGCGACTCGGGCTTCTGCACTGGTGCGACGGCCCCGCCTTTGTCGAGTGGGTGAATGAAGTAAACATGGCTCCCTCACTTTCCGAGAACGGCTAGCGCTCTCACCGGAGGGAGGGAATCGAGTTGGCGCCCCACGCTCCGGGAGCGCGGAACAATCCTAACGGAATTGAAATGCACGTCCCGTACCGTATGCCAATTCGAATTCCGCGACATTTCTGTGCTGGAAAATCTGCGGAATCCGGCACACTCGCCGCATCGCGAAGACATCGATTCGAGTCTTGCTGGGCCAAATCGACACAGGCGTGCTCTGGCGGTTCATGTTGCAACCTCGCGGTTAGGCGACGGCCCCGCTCGCCGATGGCTCGTTTCCGTGCAGATCCGTGGTACGCACGCGCCACTCGGCAAGACGCCGCATGACGACCGGGGCAACCAAAGGTGTCAGGACCCTTTTAATAAGGGTCCTGACACCTTGAACGGCCACACCTTGAACGGCCAAGTTGACCTGGCCGTTCACGATCACACGCCGCGCGAAAAAGTTCCCGGAAATCCGTTCGGGGATTAATTAAGGTGTCAGGACCCTTATTAAAAGGGTCCTGACACCTTTGATTGCTCAAGACGCCCTGCGTCGTCCCCGTCACCGCGGCCGAAGCGGCAGACGAAGACGAGCCGAGTTCGATAGAATGTGGCTTACGGGTCGCTGTCATGGTCAAGCTCCTTTCAAG
>JBAXFO010000287.1:0-6206 GCA_037139885.1 Planctomycetota bacterium | reverse complement strand
CCGTGGAAAACGCCTACGACGACACCGCCTTGATCGACGGCGCTCGCCCTGCCGATTTCGAACCGGTCGAGGAACGGCTCCTGGCGCAGTCGAAAGAATGGCTCGCCAAGCTGCCGTTCAAAAAAGCCGACTTGATGGTCATCGATGAAATCGGCAAAGAAATCTCTGGATCCGGCATGGACACGAACATCGTCGGCCGCAAGCGAGCGTTCAAAGGGGGCGCTCCCGCAAACCAACCCGAGATGCGGTTCATCTTCGTGCGTGATCTTTCCAAGCACACCTTCGGCAACGCCACCGGCATCGGCTTCGCCGACTTCACGACGTCACGCTTGGTCAAGTCCATGAACTACGACGCGACCCGCATCAACTGCACGACCAGCGGCTACCCCGAAGGCGCCAACACCCCGGTCTACTACGACAGCGATCGCGAATCGATCGAAGCGGCGCTGCGCATCATAGGCACCCGCGAGCCGCACGAAGCTTGCATCATGCGGATCCAAAACACGCTCAAAGTCGACGAACTCGAAGTCTCCGAAACGTGCCTGAATACGCTCACGCCGCAAACGAAATTCGATGTCCTTGGCCCCGCCGACTGGACGTTCGACGAGAATGGCAATTTGCCCCCTGTGGGCGTGTCGCACGGTTAACGGTTCGCCGAAGGATTTCCGCCCCCCGAGAATCTCGCCATGCATCGCCCGTTCTGCGCCCTGGCTGTTTTTGCGTCGCTCTGGATGATCGCGGTCGCCGGAGACGATCCGGCGCTTCAGGCCGCCGCCCTCGCCAAGAAGCTCGCCAACACGCCAACGCTTTCCGAATTCAGCCTCAAACCGCTCGCGGCCGCCCCCGACGATGTCCGCAAGGAATTCTTTCAAACCCTCGGGCAGACCAAAATCAGCGAAGGCAATCGCGTCATCATCTGCTTGAACGCCCTCAAGAAAGACGCTAACGACGACGTTCGCCTGGCCGCGGCGACATCTCTCGCCAATCTCAAGAGCAACAAGGCCGCCATCAAAGCTCTGTCGGATCTGCTGGCGGACCGCTCGCTCCCCATCCGCAAATTGGCGTGCGAAAATCTTATCGGCGTGCGTGGCGAACCGACCTTGGGCCCGCGGTTTTCGAAAATGATGTACGATCCATCGAGCGACCTGCGGCAGGCCTCGGTGCGGGCTCTCGGCAAGCTCAACGATCGTACGCAAGTCCCCGCGATCTTGGCCGCCTATAAGAAATTCAAGAGCGATGGCGACGACGACGCCGCATATGGCGAGGCCCTTGCGAATCTCGGCGAAGACACGGTATCGCTCGAAATCGCCCGCGTCTGTTTGAAGAGCCGAAATCATCCGACGCGCATCGCCGCCGCCAACATCCTCGAATGCAATTCCTCGATGAAGGTGATCCCGGTCATCATGGAGAACCTGGTTCTGGAACTGCGCCGCACGACGACGCTCGATCCCAAACAGCCGAACTGGGACGTCGTTTACGTGACCATGTGCAGCGAACTCATCCGCCGCACCGGCACGAACTTCAGCAACGACGCCGTCGGCTGGTGCCGTTGGTGGGACGGCGTCCGCGTCAAATACAACGCCCCCGCCCCCGCGTTCGACGCTGCCATCGTCGGTCGCTGGATGGACTCCTACCGCAAGATGGGACCTTCGAAGTTGCGGGAGTGAAGGCAGGGACCTGAGTTTCGGAACGCGCCTGATCGTTCCTCGACGGGCTCCAACCGGCTTCTAGTTTGGGACGCCGATGTTCGATTCGCGTCAAGACTTTATCAGTTCGCTGGAGAAAACCAGTCGCTTCCAACCGCTTTTGGAAACCTTTCATCCATTCGGGAAGCGATTTTGTAAGCCGCCAAGCCCGTTTTTCTGACGCAGCCCCTTATCGCCCGATGCCGAAATACGTGAACCCCAACCCTTCCATGGTTTTCGGTTCATAAAGATTGCGGCCATCGAAGATGACCGGAGTGCGCATCAGCTTCTTCATCACTTCGAAATCGGGACGGCGGAAAGCGGGCCATTCGGTGACCAGGGCCAGCGCGTCGGCCCCTTCCAGAGCGCCGTAGGGGCGATCGCAGTACGTGAGTTTGTCGCCGTAAAGTTCCTTCGTGTTGGCGATCGCTTCGGGGTCGTGGATGCGGATGTGAACCCCCTCGGCGAGCATCTGATCGATGAGCGAGAGAGCGGGGGCTTCGCGGATGTCGTCGGTGCCGGGCTTGAACGCGATGCCCCAGACGGCGAGCGTCTTGCCTTTCAGTTCTTTGCCGAAGTGAGCCTTCACCTTGTTGGGCAGCACCAGCTTCTGAGCGATGTTGACGCGGTCGACGGCATCCATCAATTCGAGCTTCACGTCGAGCGTTTTGGCGAGATGGATGATCGCGTTGACGTCTTTGGGGAAGCACGACCCGCCGTAACCGGGGCCGGGATGCAGAAACTGGAAGCCGATGCGTTGGTCGTGGCCGATGCCGCGGCGCACGTCGTTGATGTCGGCGTCAAGCTTTTCGCACAGGTTGGCCATCTCGTTGATGAACGAGATCTTCGTGGCCAACATCGCATTGGCGACGTATTTGGTCATCTCCGCGCTTTCGGGCGACATCAACAAGAAGGGGCGCTCGGTGCGCAGGAACGGGCTGTAAAGCTCCTTAAGAAGTTCGCCAGCCGCCGCCGAGCGAACGCCGACGACGACCCGATCGGGCTTCATGAAATCGTCGAGCGCGGCGCCTTCCTTCAAGAACTCCGGATTGCTGGCGACCTCGATCGACGCTCCCTTGGCCTTGATGCGGTCGGTGAGCTTGCGATTCGTGCCGACGGGGACGGTCGACTTGATGACGATGATGGCGTCGTTCTTGACGTTGGCCGCCAGGGCGTCGCCCACGGCCCAGAGCGCGCTCAGATCGGCGGCGCCGCTATCGGATTGCGGCGTGCCGACGGCGATGAAGATCAGCTTGGCCCCTTGAATGCCGGCGGCGAGGTCGGTGGTGAACGTGAGGCGTTGTTCGCGGCGATTGCGCTGCACGAGTTCCAGCAGGCCCGGCTCGTAGATCGGCAACCGCCCCTCATCGAGGATCTTGACCTTGCCGATGTCTTTGTCGATACCGACGACTTCGTTGCCGCTCTCGGCGAGACACGTGCCCGTGACGAGCCCGACATACCCGGTGCCAATAACTGCGATTTTCAAGGAAGCCTCCGATAGTTCGGATGAACGACATGCGTCCCGCAACGACCGCGAACGGGAGAACCGACCGCAATATGTTCGTCTTACGCGGGGGCGATGTCAATGGAATCGCGAAAACCGGTCGGGATTCTGAAGGCGAATTGGAACGGGCTGTGCCGGTTATGACGGAGCTTGCTGCGGTGATGAATTGGAAGCACCTGTGCCCCGGCGGCAGTTGGGCGCGTGTGCGAAGATGTGTCGGGAAGCGCTCGCAGACTTCCGCAGCCCGGCTGTTTGCAACAACCGGGCCGCAACTCTTCCAAGATTAGTCGACGCGTGCGGGAAGGACGCGGATCTGCTCGGGGACGGCTTCCAGAATCGCCGTCAACTCGGGTCGCGCGCGGACTTCAAACTGCGAACTCTTCTTGTCGTCGCGGAGCGTCGGCAGTTTAAGTTCTTCTTTCTTCTTCTGCGGATCGGGAATTTCAATTCGGTCGATCTCGGGAATCGGATCTTTTGAAACGGCTTTTCCGAACTTGTCGAAAAGAGGTTCGCTCACGGTCTTTTTGTCCAAAACTTCGGTCTTCCCATTCTGGTTGGGAAGGCCCCCCTCGGACGGCCCATCAGGTCGTTGGACATACGTATTGAATTCGACCGTTTCGCCGCCATTGGTTGTAATGAGGGCTTTGAGAACGTCGGGCGGGAGATTTCTAAACCACATCACGCGACCAATGACCATGCTCGCGAGGAATTGGCCGTTGACGCCCAATTTTGGCAGTGGAGCGTCAGAAGCGAATACCAGCTCGTCGAACTTGGTCCACGGCACTGCGGTCTCCGCTTCCACAAAGCTAAGAGTCTTATCGGCTCGGTCAGGAAATTGCTTAAGTGTTACCTTGGCCCGACCGTCCGTGTCAAAAATCGTGGATCCTTCGGAGCCGACAAAAACGCGGAAATAGGTGTATCCCGGAGGAGCGGGTCGATCCGGATGCTCGTAGACTTTCGGCATTTCTTCGAGAAGCATTTTGTTGTGCTCGCTGTCCCAAGGTTCATCCAGCTTGAATTTCTTGTAGAGATCGTCTTGTTCAATGTAAGGCAACAGCGAGACGCGCCAGCTCAGGCCGTCTTTCGTTTTCGCGTCGGGAAATTTCTTGTAGTTTTGATGATAATTGAGCATGCCCGTCGCGATTGTTAGGGCATTGTCAAGCGGCGCCATCTTCTTGGCGTCGTTCTGACCCTGGATGACCAGCCCCAGCGCCATTTCGCCGAGCTTTTCGAGCGACGTATTCGTATCGAGCGGAATGATCAGGGAGTTGCCTTTAACCGTCGGCACGATCGATTTGAACGCTTCCTGGCCCAAGTCGATCGCCTTGGCGAACTCCTTGGGAGCCATCTCGCGGATGTCGTCGAAAACGACCTTACCAAGCATTTCCTCGGCCCCGGCCTTCGCCTGCTCGGCTTTTTCGGCGTCTTCGAAATCGAGTTTGACAAGCAACTTGACCGTTTTGGCGGCGGTCACGGTGATGAGGCCGGTCTTCGCTTCGGAGATCTTGAGGATCGGCGGCGGGGCGCCGTCGAAGAACTTTTCGCGCACCTCGTTCGGCATTTGAAAACCCACGACGGCGAGATTCGTCCCGCCGGCGGCAGCCTTCAATACGGGCGTGAGCGGGCCTTCTTTGGGACCGTCCGCAAGAGCCGCCATGAATTTGATGAACTCGGGTTCCTTGCCGGCAACGATGATGTTGGGCGCGATTTGCATCAGACCCAGTTCCATTCCCTTTTTCGGCAAGAAGTAGTAAGTCTGAGTGTCCGGCAGTTTCTTCACTTCGAGCGCCCCGTTGTCGGCCGCCTTTTTGAAGGCCTGATTGTTCACTTCCTTGGTGGTGGTGAGAATGAACACCCCGGCCGGCGGCGCTTCCGCCATCGGCGCTTCCGCCATCGGCGCTTCCGGAAGCACGACCAACACGTGTTCAAGGTCGGTGATTTTGACGCCCAAAACCTCGACCGCCATCTCATATTGTTTCGCGGCCGGGCCATTCTGAAGATCGTCCAAAAGCTTCTTGCCGACCGTCGTCTGGAACAGCGCTTTCGGTTTGATGCTCATGAAGGCGATCGAATCGCCCGGGACCGCGTCGAAAATCGACTGGGCGGCTTCGGGCGCTTTGGGAACATCCTTCGGATCTTTCTCTTCCGGCACGGGATCGACAGCCGGCTGCTTTTCCTTGGCGTCGACTTTCGCGGGCGCCTTCGGATCTTTCTCGTCGTCGTCTTTGTCGTCGTTCTTGCCCTGGGCGATGGGTCGGCCGGGAATGACGGTGGGGGCGGCGTTGAAGTAGAAAGCCCAGGCGGCGAAACCGCCGCCGCCGGCGACGAGAAGGAAGAGGAGCGTGTAGATCAGGGCACGGCCGCCCCCCTTTTTCTTGGCGGGCGGGGCGGCGCGGCGTGCGGGTTTGGAGACCGGGGCTTCTTCGTCGAAGTTTTCTTCGTCGCCGAACGATTCGGCGCCCGTGTAGGGAGAATTGGACGGGATTTCGCCGCCCGCGAAGGGATCGTCGCCAATGCCGCCGAATCCGGAGTCGCCAGCTTCGCCGAAGGGATTGTCGTCGACGGGAGGCGGCGGCGCGGCGGGCTTACGAGGCGCTGGCTTGGGCGCGGCCGGCGGGGGCGTCGGAGCCGGTGCGGCCGCGGCGGGCACTTTAATGCGGCTTTCGCATTTCGGACATTTGATGGTCTTGCCGGCCCATTCGGGCTTGGTGCGAATCTTGGTGCCGCACTCGCAGGAGACGACGCCACCTGCCGGCGTCGTGGCAGGAGCCGCGGCCGGAGGGGCAGCCGGCTTGGGAGCGGACGCGGCGGCTTCCGCGGCGGGAATCGTCAATATCGTCGCGCAACCGGGGCACTTGGTTCGCTTGCCGGCCATCTCCGGATTGGTCAAGCCATTGATCACTTACAAATGTTGCCATGGGGTTGGTGTACACTCCCCAAGGCACCACGGACGCGCTCGTGAGGTCTGCGCCGGTACCACGTGCAACGTTAACGCGCGCGTACGCGCGCTTCAAATG
>JBAXFO010000286.1:0-6212 GCA_037139885.1 Planctomycetota bacterium | reverse complement strand
GTACCCCCAAGATTACCAGGAAGCTCCCGGTTTGCCCCTTTTTCGGCCCATTGTGCCGGCGCCGACGGATTCGCCTGACGGGCTTGAGAACTTCGTGCAGCGGGGATTGTTTCCGGGGTCTTATCAGGTGCCGGGGTCGAACACGTCGTTCCGGTTCAGCGGCTTCGTTCGGCTCGGCGCGACATTCGATTTCAAACCGATCGGCACGCCGGATCAGTTCGTCACCAACACGATTCCCGTGCCGCAAACGAGTGGGCAGAACGCCAACTTCAGCGCTCGGCCCACGCGTTTGAGCCTGGATACCTGGACGCCGACGCCGATCAACGATTGGAACGTGCACACGTTCCTGCAGTTCGACTTCTTCAGCGGGGCCGCCCCGGGAGTCGGCTCGTCGAGTGTGCCGCGCTTGCGGTTCGCCTTCGCCGACTTCGGCTATTTCCGCATCGGGCAGGATACGACCGTGTTCATGGATCCGCAGTCGTTTCCGCGCACGGCTGACTTCGCCGGTCCGCGCGGACTGGTGAACAGCCGGCAAGGCTTGGCGCGGGTGACGATTCCCTTGAGCGATGAACTTTTCTGGGCGTCGGCCGTCGAGCAACCGTTCTCCGACATCACGACGAACGGCATGGGCAACAACGTGCAAGACATTCCCGATTTCACCAGCCACCTCCGCTATGAAGCCGACCTGGGGCACCTCCAGGCTTCGACGATCGTGCGTTCGATCGGCTATCGTCCGAACGGCGGTTCGACGCAGCGCGACGCGGGCTGGGGCATGAACCTCACCGGCAACGTCTTTCCTTGGGCCTTGCTCATGGGACGAAATCCCGTCCGCGAACTCGACCCGACGCCGCTGGAACGTTGTCGCTTCCTCGCTCAATATGCGTTCGGCTGGGGCATCAGCCGGTATATTCAAGACCCCAGCGGCCTGGGCTTCGACGGGGCCGTGACCGCCAACGGCTCGTTTCAAACGCTTTACGCCACGGGCTGGACATTGAGCTACGAACACTGGTATACGGATCATTGGCTAACGAATGTGACGTACTCCGCCGATTTCGTCGGCCACACCGACGCGCAACCGGGCAACACTTACGCAGGGGCGAAATATCTGGCCGCCAGCGTGTGGTGGGTGCCGGTGGTGAATATGTCGATCGGCGTCGAATACCTGATCGGCGACCGCAAAAACGTGAACGGGCAGACCGCCGATGCGGATCGGATTCAGACGGTGTTTCAGTACAACTTTTGAGTGAGTCGACAATTCTTGATTTGAATTCGCACATACGCCTCCCTCACGGCGTCCAACCGCTCACCTTGAGCCAATTGACCGCGGCGGACAGGCTCGCGAAATAGTGAATGTTTCTCGGTTGGTCGAAGGCCGTTCGGATTTCTGGATGGATGGTGATGGTGTTCGGCTTTGCGAAATCGCCTGTGTTCGAGCTGACAAACGCGCGAAGGCCTGCGAAACCGCCCACGAGCAACTCATCCACAAGGCTGACGGCGTGCTCCAAAATAACAGCGTCTTTGGCCCCTTGGCCTCCCCTTCGCGCGGGCTTGCGGCCGTTAATCACACGATCGATGCCGCGGCTTAAGGCATTCGCGTCTTTGTCCAGCAAGATTGATTGATCGAGAAGGTTTTTTGAGAGCGTTTTCAAATGTTCTGGCAGCGTGAACAATTCAGCCGGCATCGGCGCGAGTGCAGGTAGACCAACGAAGAAACACGATGCAGAGACAGCGTCGACGCTTTTGACGGCCTTCTCGCAGTCCTGAAAGGCCTCATCGATGTGCTCGTTCCATTCCGTCGGTGTCGGGCATGCGATGACGAGGTGAACTTTGGGAGGGTTGCAGGTAGCGCTCCTTAAAAGTTCCGTCGCCGCCTCCACATTTTCAGGGGCGTTCCGAAGCGGAGCACGAACGACATCGAGTAACACGCAAGTGTCGAGAAAGACGACAGGAGCGACCGATAACTTGATTTGCGCAACAGCCTGGGCGACATCGGGCATGATAGTCAGATACCGCCGGCTTCGGCGTATTCGGCAAGGAGCGTAGCCTCTCGGACGAAGCGCTCCGTTAAAGCGCGTCCGTCCTCGGATGTCCAGCCATTGCTGACGAACCAGTCCGTCAACTCATCCTCGTCGAACGCGACGTTTTCCCGAGACGCCATGATGATGAATTTCCGCCAAACAGCGTCCGCTGCCTCGGAAAGCGGCAGCCCTCCGCCCGTCGCGATGTTGCAGAAATGGATCAGAGCTGCCATCGTCTTGGGCTCGACTTGGCTGTTGGGACCGAGGCGGGGCCACGTAACTTTGAGACCGAAGCTGGTTGCGGCCGGTATGATTGCATCGCTGATCACGTCGTTAATGACCGCTGCGACTTCAACTGGATCGAAATCCGTGGGGAAATCGATGATGGAGTAGGTCCCGCCGCGTACCCGGCGTTTTGAGACGCGATTCAAACAAAGGATCAAGCGCGGGCTAACCTGGGGACCTGCGACGAAGCAAAACACCTTATTGATCGCATCGGGGCGCCAATTCATTTTCTGCTCTTCTGCCGTATCTCGATCAAATCCTTTTCGTTTAAGCCTGTTCTTCTCGAGATCCGCCAGCATCAAAGTGATCGACTCAGACTCGCCTTCAATAAGCATCTGCCTCCAGGAAGTGATCGGACCGAACGATTGCACGGTGTCCATTGTCGGGTTCCTTCGAGTCAGGCGCAAGACACGGCTCCATACCAATCGTAATTGTCCTGCACATCCGGCGTCCGGTCAAGATTGGACCGAGTCATCTCGTCGACTTGCTGAACGAATTGGTGAGTGTGAGAACGAGGATTGGCGACGCTTTGGCGAATCGTCGCCAATCGTGGGATCGCTCAAGCTTTAGAAACGCACGCCAACATAGCGGTTGCCGTTCCAACCGCGGCGATAGACGACGCTCCGGTTGTTCCAGCCCGGGTTGTTCCAACCGGGATTATTCCAACCAGGGTTGTTCCAACCAGGGTTGTTCCACCCCGTATTGTTCCAACCGCGGTTGTTCCAACCGGGTCGATAAACCACGACGCCTCGATTGTTGAAGCCGCCGCCGATCGGGCGGACGATTACCTGGGCCGACGCCTGGGGCAGCAGGGCGGGCACGGTCAAAGCCGCGGCCACGGCGATGGCGCAAATCGTTCGTTGAATCATGATGTTTCTCCGAGGTGGTCTGAAAAGTCTCACAGCGGGTCTCCTACTATTGTAGGCCACGAATGTCGTCGCGATGGCGAGCCGTTTCGATGGGCCGTTTTTCCACGCCGAATCCGTCTGGACTTCTCGGGACCTCCGTTTGCTCGCTCAACGCTCGTTGCGAATAAGACCCTGCAAGACGATCGCATGGGCGGGCCGAAATTCGGACTCGGGTTTCGGGAAACGTCGGCTGAACATTCTGGTCGAGAGATCGGGGGGATGCTACACTAGGCGCTGAATGCATTAAAGATTGCGGTTCGATGGCGCTTCGTTCGACGAACGCAGCGACGCTTCCTCTTTCCGACGCGAACGGCTCATGACCCTTCAACTCATTCTTGTGCTCGCGCTGCTCGTCGCCGCCGTCGTCATGTTCGCGATTAACAAGCCGAGGATGGACGCTGTTGCGTTGATCATGTTGGCCGTGCTCCCGTTCACCGGCGCGGTCACCATGAACGAGGCGCTGTCGGGGTTTAGCGATCCCAACATCATTCTCATTGCGGCCCTGTTCGTCATCGGCGATGGTCTGGTGCGCACCGGAGTCGCGCGCAAGCTTGGCGATTGGCTTACGGTAACCGCGGGCAGCAGCGAAATCCGCATGCTCTTGATGCTTATGCTGGTGGTGTGCGGGCTCGGTTCCATGATGAGTTCGACAGCCGTCACCGCCATTTTCATTCCCGTCGCCTTGCGCATCGCGGCACGGACCGGCACCGCGCCGAGCCGATTGATGATGCCGCTGAGTTTTGCCGCCCTCATCAGCGGCATGATGACGCTTGTGGCCACCGCGCCGAATCTGGTCGTCAACAGCGAACTCGTCCGCAACGGTTCGGCAGGCTTCAACTTCTTCAGCTTCACGCCGTTCGGAGCGCCGATCCTGGGGTTGGGAATCGTCTACATGATCTTCGCCAGTCGCTGGCTGTCGTCGGCGCAGGCGACGAACGCCGGCGCCGTGCGTCGCCCGACTCAGCAGGAATGGATCGACGAATACAAACTCAAAGATCGGGCGTATCGGCTGCTCGTTCCGCCGCATTCGTCGCTCATCGGCAAGACCCTCGCTCAAGTCGACCTGCGCGGCGCCGGCGGCGCAAACATCGTCACCATCGAACGCAACCGCGGCTCGCACGTCGATCTCGTCCGCCCCATGGCCACGACCGAAATCCTCGTCGACGACCGCCTCATCATCGACCTCTTCGGCCACGCCAGCACCGTCGATGCTCTCAAGAGCCGCTTCGGTCTTGAAGTTCTGCCCATCTCCGCCGACTTTCTGAACGACCGTTCGCAGGAAATCGGCCTGGTGCAAGTCATCCTTCCGGCGAACTCAGCCCTCATCGGCAAGACGGTGCTCGAAGCGAAATTCCGCAGCAAATATGGGCTCAATGTCATCGGCCTGCGGCGCGGGACGGTCGCCCAAGAACGCGGCTTGCTCGAAATGCCTCTGGGCGTCGGCGATACCCTCCTCTTGATCGGCCGATGGAAGGCGATTCGCCATTTACAACAAGGCGGCAACGATCTCGTCCTCCTCAACCTGCCCGCCGAGTTCGATGAAGTTCTGCCGGTGGCCGGACGGGCGAAGTACGCCGTCGGCTGTCTGGCGCTGGTCGTCGGGTTGATGGTGAGCGGCGTGGTGCCGAACGTTCAGGCCGCGCTGCTGGGCTGCTTGTTGATGGGGGCGCTCCGCTGCGTGACTCTCGAAAGCGCTTATCGTTCGATCGACTGGAAGACCATCGTGCTCATCGTCGGCATGTTGCCGTTTTCGACGGCTCTGCAAAAAACCGGGGGCGTCGATCTGGCGGCTAACGCCCTCATGGCGGCCACCGGCGAGGCGGGGACGTATGCCGTGCTCGCGAGCATTTTCGCCATCACCGCCATGCTGGGGCTGTTCATCTCGAACACGGCCACGGCCGTGCTCATGGCGCCGGTCGCTCTCGCCATCGCGAAAGATTCCGGGGCCTCGCCCTATCCCTTCGCGATGATCGTCGCCCTGGCCGCCTCCACCGCTTTCGTCACGCCCGTTTCGTCCCCCGTCAACACGCTCGTGGTCGGCCCGGGCAACTATACGTTCGGCGATTTCGTGCGCGTCGGGGCTCCGTTCGCTGTCATTGTCATGATCGTTAGCGTGATCTTGGTCCCCTGGCTCCTGCCGCTTTGATCGGCACGCATCGAACTTCGCCTCGCCCAACCGGAAAGGTCGCATCTCATGTCTCCAACGACGAACGCTCCGAAAACCGGCATGCAGAAATTCCTCGATGTCGTCGAAAAAGTCGGCAACAAGGTGCCCCATCCGGCCATCATCTTTCTCGTGCTCATCGCCATCGTCATGGCTCTTTCGCACATTTTGTATCTGACCCAGGCGAGCGTGTCGTTCGAAGTCATCGTGCCGGAAGTCCGCAAGATCGAGGCGGAAAAAGAGATCGACGTCGCCTCGTACGATTCGGCGATGACCGTCTCCTATCAAGCGTACGCCGACGTGAAACACAAGGTCGAAACGCGTACGGTGAGCGTTCGCAGCCTTCTCAACACGGAAGGCATCCGCTTCGTTTACGAACGACTCATTCCGAACTTCATGGGTTTCACGGCCGTGGGACTCATGATCGTCGCCATGACGGGCGTCGGCGTGGCCGAGCAATCGGGCCTGGTCAACACGTTGATCCGCAAACTCGTGATCGTGTCGCCGCCGGGGGGGCTTACGTACATCCTGGCGTTCGTGGGCATCGTGTCGAGCATCGCTTCGGACGCGGGCTATCTCGTCCTCATCCCGCTCGCGGGTACGGCGTTTTTGAGCGTCGGCCGCCATCCGCTCGCTGGTTTGGCCGCGGGTTTCGCCTCGGTCGCGGGGGCGTTCACGGTCAACATGCTGATCAAGCCGCTCGATGCCGTGCTCACCGAATTCACGAACGACGCCATCCATCTCGTCGACCCCGGAGCCTCCATCGGCCTTACCGCGAATCTCTGGTTTTCGGTCGTGTCGGTGCCGTTTCTCACGCTCGTCATCGGCTGGGTCACC